>JBGCFY010000047.1:0-34658 GCA_045110315.1 Saprospiraceae bacterium | reverse complement strand
ATAAAAGATAAGGTTTTATAGGAACAATCTTCATTCAAATTTTCCATATACCACCTGAAAATGTTTTCTAATTCTGAGTTCTTTTTTTTATGCTTAACTACTAAATAATTGAATCGTAAATGTTCTGTTTGTGAAACCGTGTCCGTTAAATAAGAATTAGCATGAATGGACGTAATTGAGTTATTGTATATTTCTCGAATATGTCTTTTGATCTTATCTAAGTTCTCGTATAGCTTCTCGTTTACAGGAATAAATCTTTCAAAATCTTCTTCCGTATTAATCACATTTCCTTTGTATCGCTCATTATCCCAAGCATCATCGAAATGCGTAATGAAGTATTCAATAATACTTTTATCTTCGGTATGAAATAGCATTCGGTTATCCTGTATCCCGACATTATCTCGGGTATATAAATTCAGAATCATTTTCTTATCATCAATGACGAGATATCTAAGGGACAAATAAAGATTCTCTCTAAAAACCATCCCGCACTCATTACTACTCCCTCTAACATTTCTAAAACACTTTTTAATATGTTCTCGAAACCTTTCCTCTAATTTCTGTACCGTAATTCTTCTATAATGGAATGCCTTTCCATTAGCTTTTCTCGATAATCTATCTTCTATCGCATTATAATACTTTTCTACAACGGGAAGCGTATTCCCTTCAATTTTGTATTGTCGACCAAAACCAATAGCTCTAATAATTTCAGCACTGTCAATCAAGTCAATAACTTTTTTGAGCTCTACGTCAAAATCCCCCAATAATAAACCTACAGAATTTGGTTTTATCTTACTGATTGGAGGTAACTTATCCTTGTCAAAACTGCCCATTTCTATGTCCGAAATCGAAATATTATCGATATACCCCAATATCCCATTTGTAAGTTTTGACATCTCCCGATTATACTGCTCATAGTCTATCTCCGTCAAATAATATTGCTTACCTATTCTCGTCGCATTCGATCGAAGTTGTACAAATTCGTTGTAAGCAACAATATCTTTTTTTATGATTGTAGATAATACATCAAAGCAATCTTCTAGTCTCTCATTTAGAATAATTTTCAATTCAGATTTTACAGCTTCTATTTTCATCTTTAGCGTTTTCTATAGTTTGCAAATGCGAATTGTTTGTTTAACGAACAAACATTCGTTTTGCAATAAAATAACAAAATACGTCGGTTTTACGAAATTATATCTCAAATAATTAAAATATAATAACGGAATATTCTAATAACGACTTGACAACTGCTACTTTCAAGCTATCGCTCATGCCCAAAAATCACCCTAATGTCAGGATAAATTTCATAAAATTTCACTAACTGCTTTAAGCTGTTCACCGCTAACGCTTGATTATCCACCCAGCCAGGTTCAATTTTATTTACAAAACCATATTTAGTATGACTAACATCACCGGTTAGCAATATTGGTCCTTCGTCGGTCACTAATAGATAGGATAAATGGCTATTAGAATGTCCCGGTGTATGGATACCGAAAAACGAGCCGTCGCCAAATAGGTCAATGACAGCTTCTAAGGGAAAAATAGCGGAAGCACTTTCCCAATCAAGTTCTCTCAGCGTATCTTTTTTGCTGAGGTGATTTGAACTATAAATAAGTGGAACGTTAAGGTATTTTTCCCCTTTCGCAATATATTTGGGTATACTGGAATCTATTTCAGGTAAGCCCGCGGTATGATCGCCGTGTAGGTGAGTTAGGAAAATTCCCTCGATCTTTTTATTTTCTTTCTCCAGCTGAGCTTTAATGTTTTGTGATTTGTTTTGTCTGGTATCTTTGATAAAATTTCCCGCCAAAAGGCCTTTAATATTTCCCTTTTTCTGAAAAGTACTGTCCAATCCAGTATCAATCATAAACCATCCCTTTTTTTCGTGATGAAATAAGAAGACAAATACATCAACCCATAAAGACTCCGTTAATCCATGATCAAGTTGCAGCTTGTCTTTATTCAACACGCCACCTAATGGGACTTTAACGGATCCCGTGGTGAGAATTTTAAAAGAATCAATTTGAGCCTTTCGGCTAAAAATCTCATTCCAAGCTTTATTTTCGAATTGGCTGGGTGGTAATTGATGGACGATTCGCTGTGGCTGTAAAGCACTACAACCAATCATGGAAACTACAATAATGCTAACGAAAGCAACTAGGAAAATACTAATTTTTTTACTCATCTTTTGTATTGTTTTAGAATACAAAGATGAGTTTACGCTGGGAAGAAAACTTGAACGAATTTGCTATTTTTCAAAATCGCGGAAGGAGGCAAACCGATGGTTTTAACAAAAGTGCGGGTTAGATGCGCTTGATCAGAAAAACCAGCGAGGTAAGCGGATTCAGTTAGAGAATTTCCGTTAAGGATTTGATGAAAAGCAATTTGGATGCGCCGCCAAAGAATATAGTTCCGAATGGGCAATCCCATAATTTGCTTAAATAAATGCAGCAATCTACTTTCACTTAAATGAGATACTTCCATCAGAATTTTAGTACTAATTTTGTGGTCAATATTCGTATGAATATAATCTAAGACATTTTGAATACGCTCTTCTTTCTTCCTTAAAGTAGAACTATTGACGTCAAAATTAAATAAATCTTGAAGGCGCTGATGAACTTCATTCCAGTTCTTATCTTGTATTAAGGCTGTAAAAGTAACCAGCTCAAATGATCCATCCCTAAAAGAAAAATCAACCATCGGACCAGCATTCAAATATTGACGCACAACAAATTCGCCCAACAAAGACGCTGGATCAATACTAACAATCGCCACTTTTTGTCCTTTCGCATCACATTCGTGTGCCTGATTGGGTGCTACTAACAAAGCATTCTTTTCTACCCAATTGCCGTGCTCATCTTTCCATAAAAAAGGACCATCTACACCAACGATTAACTGAATTAACGGGTGTTGATGCTTAGCAATCGTCCGTTGGTTAATGCCAAGGAAGAGGTACAGTTCTTTCCAAATGATAAGGTGGTTCAAAGTCTTTATTTTTAAGCATACAAGTACGCTCGTTTCAATAGAGGCAAATAAGTATTAAAATATTTTATTCCATAGCCTACTCACTTTATTCTCATTTTCTGCGGCATAAGTATCAAAGTTTGTGAACGCTCGAACACAAGTAAAAACAGCAGTTAATAAAGATATCAATTTAAACAACAAGCCCATTTCCTCACTCTGATAGAAATGGTATATCATATATGCGATCACTAAGCCAATAATAAATTCCAAAATTGAATAATAAAGCAACTGTGTTTTTTTGAGTTTAAAAAGTATTCCACTAACTAAAATCGAAGATGGAATAATTAAAGTGAGTGTGATAAAAGCTAATACCGCTTCCTGATAATACCAAATAAAAAATACAGCAATTGAGATCATAATGGATAACACTTGACCTATTGTAATATCTTTTTGAAGCTTCGATGCTTCTTCCTTAATACTTTCTATACTATTTTCATATTTTTCTTTATCATATTTAGCTATAGATTCAAGTTTCGATAACGGAATATATGGAATATTTTCTTTCTTACAAATTCCTATTATTTCATGCTCATCAGACACAATCGTATACTTCTTCCCTTCTTTTTTTTGAAGAAACCGTTTAAGTTCTTCATCAGGGGTAGATCCCACCCTAAAAGAACCATCAATTACTTGTATATTAGATTTATGCAATAGTTTCGCTCCATTAGGTAATTTAGGAGATGTTCTTCCTTTAGGCATTTGACTATATATCCAAATTCCTTTTAAGGTATAAATTTCTAATCCAGATTTATCAAATAATGCTTTTGTTTCAGAAAGACAACTTTTCAGATCGAGTAAATACTTCATCTAGTAATTGGATTATTGAAAAATTCTTGCCCAAATAATTTTATTTCTTCTTAGTCTCTTGCTTTCCGAAAAGGACTAGCTACCCACAACAAAGCATTGAAGGAGCGACCAGTGATTTATTCGGTAAACTACTATCTTTTCCCAATCAGCAGCTCACATTCTATAAATATAGCGCATAAAAGGCAAATGAGGAGCATTAAATGCTGTACGCAACAGCCATTTCCGATCTCAAAATAAGCCTTTCTTTAAAAAAAATGACCATTCCTTCCCCTAAAACACCCAAAAAATTCCGTTAAAACTAAGTTAAGATCAAGCGCAACTTCTTGATTTTTAAATTTTGGCACTCTTTTCTCTTAAATATAAATAGAGGTTTAACAGAATTTGGCATTCATTTGTCTTTTTTAAAATAAGTTAGCTACTTTTTGTAGTACAAAGGCTCCCCTCCTTTGTTAAAAACCACACTGGCGCTTAAGTTTTATCTCTACTCCCCCGAATATTTTTTTTGGCGATGATTTAATAAACTTTAAAACTGCGCAGTTAACCCTGTGCCGTTAAAATCATACGTTTCCATTGCTAAAAAAACATAACTCATGCTCAAGTTTCCTCTCTTAAATCAAATTTTTCTTTTCCTTTTAATTTTATCAATTACACCATTTTCGCTCAATGCACAAGATGCAGATGGCGATGGTATTGTAGATGCAATTGATATTGACGATGACAATGATGGTATCCCTGACTACGATGAAGGATGCGGACTTGCTACTACCGCCTTCGCTACCACTAATGGGAATGCTATTTCTCCGGCAATCGTTAGCGGCATTTACGGCTTTACGCTAGATGTAACCAGAATCGACAATAGCTTTAATCTGACGATCAATGGCACACCATTAACTTCTACGGAGATAGAATTCCATGCACCAAGTCGAACCGTTGAATTTGCGGATGGAACTTATTATGGTGCGGGTGGAGTAAGTAATATTTGGAGTCTTGCTTGGTCTTCTCCTGCTAACGATGAGACACCTCTAATTCGGCTAAAAGTCGCTGCGGATGGTAGCGTTTCTATTTTCGGATCAAAAACAAAAAACGGACCTTTAGAGGAAATGGTTTTTGTAAATGGTTTAACGATTAATCCTGTTAGTTGGAATACGCTTACCAATACGATTGATATTGATCAGATTATCAACGGCTCAACTTTTATCAACGGTAACATTTACGGATATATCTACGATTGTACGAAAGATACTGACGGCGATGGAATTACCGATAATTTAGATCTCGATAGTGATAATGATGGAATTCCTGATTTAATTGAAGCTGGTGCCGCAGATATCCAAGGAGATGGCATTGTAGATGATTTAACGGATGTGGATATGGATGGTTTGCCAGATGTGCTAGATAATTATGACTCAGGATCCGGCGGAACGGAAGTAACAAATGGAATACCGCTAGGAATGCAAGACGTGGATGGAGATGGCATACCTGCTTATCAAGATCTAGACAGTGACAATGATGGCATCAATGATGTGATCGAAGCGGGAATTGCAGATAGTGATAATAATGGAATAATTGATCAATTAAATCTCGATGGAAGCTTAAGCTCCGATGCGGATAATGATGGATTTACCGATGTACTCGATTCCAATGACAATACTCTTGTAGGAACCAATGATGGAGCTGGAACGGCAGCGATTACCACCGATCCAGACGCCGATAACAATGGAACACCTGACGATGATGATGCCGATGGCACCGCTTTCAATGGTGGAGATACGGATAATGATGGCGTACCAAATTTCTTAGATTTAGATAGTGATGATGATGGTGTTTTTGATATCATAGAAAGTGGAAATGGAGCAATGGATACCTTTGCCGATGGTACGATTGATACGGATGATAATGGTTTTGGAGATTCGGACGGAGATGGAATTCCAAATCAACTTGATAATAATGTTACTGGTTTTGGAGATGCGGGAGATGCAGGAACTGCAAATGATATTTCTGATTCGACAAATCCAAATTCGGGTGGTAATGGCGTCTTAGCGGATGCGGGCACGGATGCAGACGGCGATGGTATTGCAAATAGTGCAGACGAGTCAGCCACACACTTTGGATCGCCAGTCGACTCTGACGGCGATGGAATTTTCGATAACACTGACCCTGACGATGATAATGATGGAATTCTTGATATATCCGAAACGGGAGACACCGATGGTGATGGAATTCCTGATCGTTTGGAATCAAATATCATTGATACGGATGGCGATGGCAATACTGATTATAATGATAATAATGCCGATGGTGAAGCGGGTACAGACGGTACTGGTGGCGAAGAAGATGGCGTCTTAGTTGGTCACTGGAACGATGCCGATGAGGACGGGATTCCAGATCACCTCGATGCAGATAATGGTGATGGCTCTGGCGGAGATATTACCGGTTCTGGTGATTCCGATGGAGATGGTCTTTCTGATGCGGCAGAATGTCCTGATGGCTATATCTGTCCAGATTCCGACGGTGATCAAATTCCGGATTATATGGATGATTTTTTATGCCCTGCTACCCTAGCCTTGACGAATAATGGAACAACAACGATCGCAACCGAAGCTTGTGAAAAACCAAACGGATGGACTTATTACTACGATGTTAACGATCCAAGTGTAGCCCTTTTTGCAATTGAGCACACACCTATCGGAGGGAATACCAATCCGTTTACCGCGTCGGTAACGATAACCGTAACCGCTGATCCAATCATCGAAGCTGGAGTAAATGTAAAATCAGATACGATCAATAAGGAAGGAAACTTTACGATGGGAAGAGATTGGAACATTGACCTCGTTGCTGGAAGTTTGAATGGACCGGTTAACATAAGATTTTATTATGATGCAGCGGAGTTGGCGGCAACGGTAGACGCCGCTGATAGTTATAAAAATGCTAGTTCGCCCGCCTTGAATATCAGCGATCCAATTTGGTTTACAACTGTTGGTGCTAATTATGATCCAACAACAAATAGTCCCGTCTCGGTCAATAACGGGGATGTATTTGAATTTGGAAATTTAAGTCCTAGCACTGAAGATGGCATTACTTATGTTGAAATGACAGGACTAACAAGTTTAACCGGAGGAACTGCTGCCGTAAGGGTAAGTGATGATGCGAACGTTAGTTTGCCCGTTGAATTACTTGCTTTCACTGCTGCTGAAAAAGATTGCGTTGTTAACTTGAATTGGGCAACCGCTAGTGAGATTGGTTTTGATTATTTCGTATTGGAAAGAAGTAACAATGGCAATCAATTTAAGCGCGTGATTGAAATTTTCAACGCAGGAGATGCGAATGGAGCGAGCTACAATTTTACGGATAGAACCGCTTCCATCGTCAATTACTATCGTTTGAAAATGGTTGATCTAAACGGATATACCGAATACTCAAAGGTGATTAATGTAGCACTTACGTGCAACGATTTGAAAGAAGATATAAATCTATATCCAAACCCTGTTAGCTTAAAACAAAAATTAAATGTTCAATTCACGGCTGAGTTGGAAACTGAAATTTTTGTGATGTATGATTTACTCGGTAGAACGGTTCGCCAAATATCAACGGGAACACAAGAAGGAGAAAATTTATTGGAAGTAGATATTTCTGATTTACCGCCAGGGACTTATTATACCCAGTTTCTGGGGAGAAGAATTTTTAAGAAAGTGGTCATTCAAGAGTAAGGTTTCTAGCAGTTAAAGAACTAAAATAACGATGGTGCAACTTTGCTTAGCAAGGTTGCACCATCGCAATTTATCCCCTTCTTTTCTTTAAAAAAATGAACACAACTAATATCCTATTTTCAATTGGTTAGAATTCATTTTTATTCTTTTGACCAGCTATTCCATAAGCCATCGGATGCCTTTAAATATCTTGATTTTTTCAATTCAGCTTTCCACTGTTCTGAAATATATGGACTAACTTGAAGTCTGGAATCCACTTTATTAAAAGTAGCGTTTATAATCCACATTGGTTGAGCCGTCCAATCTGAATTGATGTAACTAAAGCCCTTAATCACATCTGAATTTTCGTGAATTACCTTGAAAAAAGGTACAAACCATTCCTGCCAAATCGTTTTTGCTAATTTAGCTTTTTTCAAATCACTATCGAAGTACAAATTATCTATTTGTCTGACCGGAGTCGCTTCTGCGATAAACACCGGCTTACCATGTTTTCTTGCAAAGACGAGCATTTCTTCGTCTGGTTGCCCAAAATAAGAATACGCACACCAATCTACCAAATCATCTCCCGGATACCATTTCTCCAAGGTCTTTTGATCAGAACCTGTTCCTTTAGATTGCCAAACAAAGGCAACATTATCCACTTGCATCGTTGCAAAAATAGAATGTATTCGTTTCCAAGTTTTCAAATAATATTTCCGCTGATAATGATTCCAACTCCAACCGTCAAACTCATAGCCGATTCTCAAAAACACCGGTCGCTTCGAAGATTTAATCCAATCCGCCAACTCTTTAATTAAGTTATCCAGCTTTCCTTTGGCAATCTTTTTTTCATTATTCACGAAGGACAATCCAATCGCAATGACACTATTTTGGTAAGTCGAATCTTCCAAGTAAAGCGTCGCCCACGAATCTCCCGCGCCCCAATTCGCTTTGGTTTTTAGTCCGTCCAGTCCTTTATTGGAGTGACTGTAGGATTGGTTACCGGGAGAAAGGTTGGTGTATATGGTTACACCGGCTGGAGTGTCGAAGTGGTCCGTATATCCATTTTGGTAATTGTCTAAGCCGCCAGTTGCGGTGAGGTCTTGCCCGATGAAGACTAAGCATTTGCCGTTTGGGGGTTCGAATTTTTGGGCAAGAGTTAGGTTGGATGGGAAGAGGAACAGAAGGAATGGAATTAAGGACTTGAAATTCATCGGTTAGATATTGAAGTTGTTTTTTTTCATACAAGGGACTTCTGTAACTACTGTACAAAATAAGTATTTCACTTTGCTCTTAACTTTATTCTTGAAAATTATTTTTCCAATTTAAACCCTTTTTTTCCCAATCCTTCATAAGAGCAATAATTGGTACACCACCATTTTTAACATCTTTTAATCCGCTTCTATGTAGTGCAATTAAATCCCATTGACTATTAAAGCAAGGAGAACCAGAGGAGCCTGGCTCGGTAATAGTTTTATAGTATAACCGAGATTGATCTTTATTGATTTCTATAATACTTTCGGTATCCAATGCAAGCTTTAGAGGTGCACCTTCTGGGTGTTGAACAATAAAAAGTGGAGCATCCTTGCGATAGTTTGCAGAAAAATCACCTTTAAGGTCAGGCATATTTATAAAGCCTCGTTTCTCAGGAGTTTCTTGAAGTCTTAATAGCGCATAATCTAAGTGGGCAATTGTTTCATAGGTATCATATCCTACTAACCAGTTTTTGGCTAAGGTGTAGACTTTTCCCTCTAGATCAGTTCTATTTGGCTGTAATTTTTTAAAGTCAAACCGTAAGGAAATCGCTGAGGAATCGAGTGTTTTCTTAATGACATCCTCGACGACGTGGTAATTTGTTAGGATAACATTCGGAGCAACTAAAAAACCTGTACCAAATCCAGCATTAGCGAGCTCTATTCTACAAACTTGCTTTTCAATAGCTAATAATTTTGGTAACCAATCATTCAAAGAAAGAAATTCATCAAATTTTCGAATTTTGGCTTCTATCTCTTCTTTATTGAAGGTTCTTATCGCTAGTCCTATTGACTGTTCAAATTCGATTAACTGTGGGTTACCAGTATTTTGCTTTCTTGCACCTTGTAGTAACTCATATAGCCAGCCCTCTGTTTCTGCCGTCTCAATTAAGTCAAATGTTATTTTTTTTAGCGCTCCGGTACCAACGATTTCTTCTAGTCTTTTATTCAACTGAAAGCGCAGCATCCTTTTTTGAGCGTCATAAGATGGAAAGGCAGCAATTAAGGCATTTTGAAAAACTTCTATTTGCTGCCCCGTTAGTATTACATTCATATCCGATATTTTAAGTACTAAGACAAAAAAATTTTACCATTAAATGGTGTTAGATCTTGAGTAGTATTGAGGCACGAAAACCGCCCTAAGTCTTTGCTTAGGTAAGGCTTTGTGAGTAACGAAGAGACTGCTCTAAAGATGATGCAAGTTAATCAGTGAATTCTTAATCCGTTGGGAATTTATAATTATCCCACATTTCCTTAATATCAGGGAATAGATGATTCTCCAAACTTATAGGTATAAAAGATTTTTCATGCACTTCTTGCAGCTCCTTTAAATTTAAATCAAACCACGTGATAATTTCATCTTTTTGATCTTTATTTTTTATAAACATCTTATTTAAAAGTAAAAAGATCATGTGACTCCATGAAAACTTAGTCATATGGTATTCAAAGTTTTTAAAATAGCTTATCGTATCCTCAAAGTTTTGAGCAGAAAAATCTATGTACGAAAATTCAGGAAATAACGTATAATTATCCCAAAAAATAGAAATGCCTAATAAGTCTTTATAATTTGAAATCCTAAAGGTTATTTGTTGAAGAGAATGGTACTTTACTTTAGTATTATTAACAAAAGCAAGATTTGCTACCTTTTTAATATCTTCTGTAGTTTGAGATTTTTCAAGGAGTCTATTTACAATACTATCACTAACGGGAATCTTATTAAACAGGTCATTCTCGAGTAAGTTTAGCCCTTCCTCCAAAGAGGAAGCTTTTGAAAGGAGTCTCCCCAAAGTACTTTCATTAATAGGCGTTTTATTAAACCGATCTTTCTTTAATAAATCTAACCCTTCCTCCAGAGAAGAAGCTTTTGAAAAGAGTCGATGCAAAATACTTTCATTAATAGGAATTTTACTAAACTGATCTTTCTTTAATAAGTCTATCGCCTCCGCTAAAGAAGAAGATTTTGAAAGGAGTCTACTAAAAATATTTTCACTAACAGAAATTTTATTAAACCGATCTTCCGCTAGTAGCTCTAGTCCTTCCTCCAGAGAAGAAGACTTTTCAAGGAGTCTACTCAAAATACTTTCACTAATAGGAATTTTATTAAACCGATCTTTCTCTAGTAAGTCTAGCCCTTCCTCCAAAGAAGAGGACTTTTCAAGGAGTCTACTCAAAATACTTTCACTGATAGAAATCATGTTGAATGGCTCTTTTTGCAGTAAATCTAATCCTTCCTTCAACGAGAGAAACTTTTCAAGGAGTACATTCAGGATACTTTCACTAACGGGAAGTTCGCTGAACCGTTCTTTTTTCAATAAAGCTAATGCTTCTTCCAAAGAATGTAACTTTCTAAGAAGTACATTCAAAATACTCTCACTAGCGGGAAGTGCACTAAAACGTTCTTTTTTCAGTAAGGCTAGCCCTTCCTCCAGAGAAGAAGCTTTTTCAAGCAGTCTACTCAAAATAATTTCACTAACGGGAAGTTCGCTTAACTGTTCTTTTTCCAATAAAGTTAGCCCTTCCTCCAAAGAAGAAGCCTTTTCAAGAAGTCTACTCAAAATACTGTCACTAACAGGAAGTTCATTAAAACGTTCTTTTGCCATTAAGTCAAGTGCCTCCTCCAAAGAAGGAGCTTTTGAAAGAAGTACATTCAGAACACTTTCCATAGCAGGAAGTTTACTAAATGGCTCCTTTTCCAATAAAGCTAATGCTTCTTCCAAAGAATGTAATTTTCTAAGAAGTACATTCAAAATACTTTCACTAGCGGGAAGTGCACTAAACTGTTCTTTTTTCAGTAAGGCTAGCCCTTCCTCGAAAGAGGAAGCTTTTTCAAGCAGTCGACTCAAAATACTATCAGTAACAGGAAGTTTATTAAACCGTTCTTTTGCCATTAAGTCAAGCGCCTCCTCCAAAGAGGATGATTTTGAAAGGAGTCGATGCAAAATACTTTCACTAACAACAGTTTCATTAAACCGTTCTTTCTCAAGCAAGTTTAACCCTTCTTCCAAAGAAGAAGCTTTTTCAAGAAGCCTACTCAAAATATTGTCACCAATAGGAAGTTCATTAAAACGTTCTTTTACTAATAAATCTAACGCCGCCATTAAAGAAGAAGCTTTTGAAAGAAGTCTATTCAAAACACTTTCACTAATCGGAAGCTCATTAAAACGTTCTTTTTCCAATAAAGCTAATCCTTCCTCTAAAGAAAAAGCTTTTTCAAGAAGTCTACTCAAAATACTGTCGCTAACAGGGAGTTCCTTAAACCAATCTTTTGATAATAAGCCCAGCGCTTCCTCCAAAGATGATGATTTCTGGATTAATACATTGAGCGTTGTAAGATCTGGTTCGATTTGATATAATTGTATCCATTTTAAGTAAATATTAATATCCGCCGAGCCTACTATTTGTTGGCTAATGATATTAAATACCGAAGAACTCACTGGTATAAATCGCTCTTGGTAAGCATCTAAATACTGCTCAATTTGCTCGAAAGATATTGTTTTTCTGAGACTGAAAGTATTATTTGTGAGGAGTTGATATTGATAATCTATATCCGCATCTGCTGTTCCATTCATTTTCAATAAATCAAGAATGGAAGTTACATATTGATAAGCAGTTTCGTATTCATCGGCTTTATTGATCATCGCCATTAATACAGACTCATTGGGTGGTATTTTGTAACTTTCTAACTTTTCAAACCACTTTATAGCTGTTTGATAAGTGTCTGATTTTTCAATTAACAAACTGTAAGAGTCGGCATTAGGCATGATTCTTTTACTTCGCATTTCGTAGAATAAACTACTAGCAGCGGGGTAAGGTAAATCTTTCAATAATTTATTATAATTATTTGTTTTTACATAAAACCCATTTTTCTTTTTCTCTTCCTTGGCATCATATAGCTGATCTATATCTTTGATAAGTTTGAAAGGACTATACCTCACAATTTTCTCTAAATAAACTTCCTCTACTTCCAACCTATTTGATTCTTGCTTAATAAAATTAAGGTTATCTTCATCGCTTTCCAATAGTGACAAAGCAATAGGCAAACTTTGATTAAAGGTTTCTATTTCATTGGTTAGCTTTAATTTTTCTTGTTTACCGAATTGTTCTACGATTGAATTATTATATAACTTTTTTTCAGAGGCATTTTTACTGACGCACAACCGAAGACAGTAATCTTTTATAGCCACTGCATCATAGGCAGATTTTCTAGTAAAATTAGAGGCAAAGTAAAAGGTCTTCAGCGCACGCATAACTTTTATAGCTATCTCAGCTTCATTAGTCTTTGCATTGAGTAAATCTTGGTACCGATCTCTCATTTTTTCAATATCCATGAAAATGGAACCTATATTGCCATCGAATTCCTTTTGTTCGATGTCTCCAATAATGCTTTCATCGAATTCTTGAACGACCTCCCGTTTTACTTTTCCAACCATTACTTTTCTAAAAACTTCTCTAACCTTACTCTTCGACAACCGTTTATATTCTTTGTATTCTGGACCTGTTCGGCAAGTAGCAAATATTTGTACTTTTCCCCGAATAAGTGCTCTTATCATTTTATCATAATTCTTCTTAACATTTTTTTCATTTTTATAATAATCATCAATATCTTCAATGAAAGCAATATGCCTATACCCTTCTCTCAATGGTAATTTAATAGGACCGTTATCAATAGGAATGTTTTTTGGAAAAATAAGACAGGTATCAGGAAATCGAGAAGCAATTTTTTTGATCAGTTCATAAATAGCTCTAGTCTTACCAGCTAAAGAGTTACCCAACAATAAAATACTTTCGCCTACTAAAGTTAGATCCAATAACTCAGCGTCGAAATCGCGCTCATAATAAAAGTCTTTGTGCTTATTAGCCCTTAGGTCCATGATATGATCAGGGGTAATATCATTAATAAGTACACTAGGTTCAAAATATTTAAAATTATCAGCAGGCGTCTGATTAGGAGATGTTACTTTAGGAAGCGTTTTTTGAATTTTTATGGTGTCTATAAAAGCCTTTAATTTGGGGTTTTCTGGGTTTGCTTTAAACGCTCCTTCTATTAGTTGATTAACTTTTCCAGTTGCTTCGGCTTGCCCAATGATTTTGAATACTAGTGTTCCGGAGGGAGGCAATTCTAAGTTTTTACCAAAAGTATATTTATACATCCGTGTCAACTCATCAAAGCTTGGAAAGGCACTATTCAGCGCATCCTCTAATGCTTCATATTGCTCTTTTTCTAGATTAGTTATTTGCTCAATCTCCATTTTAGTTCTTCTTATGAATAATTCTTGTTTTTGAATTATTAAACAACTTCAGAAATAATATTTTACATAAAATCACTATTTTTATCGGCAGACCTACCAAAAGTAAAGACTTTCTTAGATTCCGGTAATATAAACAGCAAGGCTACTTTACAAACAATCAATACTTAGCCAGATATCGTTTAAGATATTGTAAGTTGTCCCTCCAAAATACTTATAATTTGTCGAGATAACAAAGCAAAGCTATCCTTTTTATACGTGCTATTCTTGACAAATATTTTTTATTAGACAAGCTGTAAAATGGGGGAATACAATCGTAAAGCAGTAGCTTGCAGAAGCTAAGTACCCAGACAAAATTACTTTACCATTAAATTGCGTTAGATTTTGGACAGTATTGAGGCACGAAAGCCTTCCTAAGCTATGGCTTAGGAAGGCTTTGAGTAACGAAGAAACTGCTCAAAAGATGGTGCAAGTTAATAAGTGAGTTAATTGGTCTTATTACTTAAGTAGTTCAAAAAATCTAAAAACAGCTTAAAAGGAATCAAACAAACGACAACAAGCCTCCCAATACAGCACCACCCAAAATGATCCAAAGCGTATTTATTTTCTTAAAATAAAAATACACAAAAAACGAAACTGCACAAATCAAGCCCGTCTTCCAATCAATCAAAATGCTTTCTGCCATTTTTAAACTAACGACAATCATCACCGCTACTGCGGCAACGTTTACCGCGCTCAAAAATGCTTTTAAGGGGGCGCTTTTTCGCATTTTATGGATTAAAGGGTTCAGTGCCCAAACGTAGAAGAAAGAAGGAATAAACATACCGAGGGTGGCTAAAATTGCGCCGGAGTAACCACCAACTTTGTAACCCACAAAAGTAGCTGTAGATAACACGGGACCAGGCGTTACTTGCCCAACGGCAATGGCTTCGACTAAATCGGAATGCGTCAACCAACCGACTTGTTCGATCAATTCGCCGTCTAGGTAGGCGAAAAGGACGTAACCGCTACCAAAAAGTACCGCGCCTACTTTTAGAAAGATGAAAAATAGTTTCCACTTGGAGTAAGGGATCGTTGCGGCAGCTGAGAAGAAGAGTAAGGGTAAAATGCTACTATTCAATTGGGACCTATTGGTTGCAAGGTGGAAAATTAGAACTAAAACACCCGCGGCTAAAATGCAAAGTATTTCGTTGACCCCTAGAAAAGACGCAGCAATGACCGCAATTCCAATTCCAGCCAGAAACTTAGTTTTAACGGCTTTTTTGCCCAACTTAAGAATCGCACCTACGATAAAAGAAAGTACTGCTGCTTTGATACCATTGATAATCGGAACGACCCAAGCAATCTCACTGAATTTTTCAAAAAAAACGGCAACTGCCAAGGTCAATAAAACGGCTGGAAAAATGAAACTTATACCCGCAACAAAAAGTCCTTTCGCACCACCTCGATGATAACCACAATGCATGGTCATCTCCGTAGAATTTGGACCGGGGATCAGGTTGGTTGCGCCCATGTAATCTAGAAACTCCTCCGTCGTCAACCACTTTTTTTGTTCGACTAAATCTTCTTGCATCATCGCCACGTGCGCGGCAGGACCTCCGAAGGCGACAAAACCGAGGCGTAGGAAGTACTGAAATATTTCTTTCATGATTAGTTGTTTTTTGGACTTTCGATTTGAAGTTCTTACACAAAGAAGAGGTCTCCCCTTTTGAAAGACAAGACCTCTTATTTATAAATATATTTTAAGGCAAAAAGTTCAGCGCTTGCCCGTTTTACCTCCTAGATTTCTCCAATAATCGACTCGGTCACATTGATAATATGATCTCCTACTCTTTCTAAAGAAGAGAAAACGTTATTGTAACTCATCGCCGTCTTGGAATTGTAATCTTGGTTTCCGATGCGTTCATTATTCTGTTCTCTAAGTTTATTCCGGAGTGCGTTAATTGCTTTTTCGGCAGCCTTTGCTTCGTCAATACTAGCTTCATCATAACTTGGCAAATTCAAGTTGTTTACCATAATGGCAAAAGCCTTATCGACGGTATCAATCATGTTGTTGAGGTGCATCAATTGTTCTGGTAAGAAATGATCTTGTTCTTCAATTTTGCGCTCGATGGTTTTTGAAATTTGGAAATAGATATCTCCAATTAGTTCCAAGTCGTTACAGATATTCAAAATAGAGCGAAGTCTCAAGCTTGTTTTTGACGTAATTTCCTGATTAGAAAGTTTCGTCATATAATCAGTGATCTCAATCTCTAGTTGATCGGTGATTTTTTCATATTTTTTAATTTTCTTCAACATTTTCTTTTGCTCTTTCGCTTCTGTTGAATTAATTAACACCTTGGTAAACGCAGACATTCTAGCCGCAATTTCTCCGAAGTGAGCAACCTCTTTTTGAAGTTCAATCGTAGCCAATTCTGGCGTTCGAATTCCCGCACTAATAAATTTCAATTTACCTTCATTTTCATCTTCTTCGTCTTTTACTGGAACACTCCAAATCGCAGCCTTGACTAAGAACGGAACAAAGCCCAATAATAAAATCACGTTGACTAAGTTAAATGCCGTGTGAAAAGCAGATAATCCAATCGGCATTCCTTCCGAAGAATAAGGATCTCCCATGCCCATACTTTGGGTGAAGTTCGCCAACACGGGAAGGAAGAAAGGCAATAAAACTACCATCCAAGTTACTCCAATAATATTGAACATTGAGTGTATTCTCGCCGACCGTTTTGCATTCGTGTTACCAACCATCGAAGCTAATTCTGCCGTAATCGTTGTACCAATATTTTCTCCCAAGATCATCGCCGCAGCAACATCAAAAGGTAACCAGCCTTGCGCACACATCGTCAACGTAATCGCCATGGCGGCACTAGAAGACTGCACGATTACCGTTACTAAGGCACCGATTAATACGAAAATGATTCTGGATCCAATTCCCCAGCCCGTAAATCCGGCAAGAAAGTCCAAAACTTCTGGATTCCCTTTCAAATCAGGAACGGCTCCTTTCAAGTAACTCAATCCGAGAAACAGAATCGCAAATCCTAAAAGAAATTCTCCCCAGTATTTTAACTTCCCTTTACCAGCAAAAATCATAGGAACGGCTAAGGCAAAAAGTGGAATGGAATAATGCGCCAATTTAACTTTAAAACCAAGAATGGAAACCAACCAACCCGTAATCGTCGTACCGATATTTGCTCCCATCATTACTCCCGCAGACTCTACTAAGGAAAGTAAACCTGCATTTACAAAAGAAACGGTCATTACCGTCGTTGCCGAAGAAGATTGCAATAAAGCCGTTAATAGAAAACCGGTAAAAACACCGAGAAATCTATTTTTCGTCATGCTTCGCAAAATATTTCTTAATTGAGATCCGGCAGCACGCTGAATTCCATCACTCATTACTTTCATTCCGTAAACGAAAAAGGCTAAGGCGCCCAGGATTTGTACGATGTCCCAAAATCCAAATTCCATAATAGCTGATTGTTTGTATAAAAAAAGTTTGTCTTTAATTACCTACTAGAAATGAATGTCCATTTGCGCTCTGATTAGTAAGGCATCATCTCTTCCTTCTTTTTCAATTAATGAAAAATCCGTTTGTATTTTTAATTTGTGACCAACCACGTACTTCGAAAAGCCCAAGGTATAATGTGTTTCATCGTTCGATACGCCTTCTGTTGGGTTGATATCGGTATATCTAACGGCTATTTCGTAGTTACTTTTCAGCAAATATCCCATAGCTACGTTAAAACCAGTTCCAGTATAAAAAGTGCCAATCAAGACATCTTCGCCGTCTAAAACAAAAGGATTATCATTTGCTGCTCGCTTGTCCACGTACTCCATCATAACGGATAATCCTCGATATTTGAACATCAGGTCTGCAAAGAAAGTATTTAAATCTCTACCTACATAATTTCCGATAGAATCTTGTATAAAACTCCCATTTTGACCTCTTTCTCGAACCGCATTTTGATTAAAATCATAAGCCACAGCAATACCCAACTTCGGTGTTGGCTCTCTTTTGATATCAGATCCAACGTAGTCTCCTTTGGAAGCGAATTTACCCATGGGCAAGAAATCTAGGTGAAAAGTATAGCAAGAACCACCAAAATTTCCTTCCGTTACGTTTCTACCTTCCCCTTGGGTCAGTGCGATCGTTGATTTTAAGAGTGATTTTCCTAGTTTTAGTTTATGCTTAAGTTGTAAACCCATATCTCGATCAATATTATAGCGAGAATTCAGGCGAGACCGATCTACAAATTGCATATTTCCAGAAGAAATTACTCGTTCGCGGTTACCCGGCAATTTTCGTTGTCCAAAAAGGATCGAAAAATTTTCGTAAAAATTCCATTCAACCGAAGCATCTAAAATAAATCTAGGCGTGGTTCGGAACTCAGAGGATATTCCACCACTATTATCTCGATTAGACAAGCCTAACTCAAATTTGTACTTGATTTTCGGCGTAAGTGCCCATCCATCAAACTTAAATCGAGAACGTCGAATTAAAAAAGCTGATTCATGGTCTTCTGCACCAGAAATTTTATCGTCTGCCAAAGACCATTCACTCGTATATAGATTTTGAAATCGAAAGCCAAACTTCATGTAAAAAGTGGAGTCTTTTCCAATAACGTGAAATCCTTTCCCAAATTTCTTAGGAAGGAACTGTGCGGACGATACCACGGTAAAGCCAAGTATTACAACAATGGCCAAAATTAACTTTCGCATTTAGAAAAATTTGTTTGTTTAGAAAGTGTAAATTTTACATTTACGCTGCAAAAGTAAGCGCTTCAAATTAATTTTAATCTATTCAGCGGATTTTTTTTTAAAAAGTATTGGAAAATGCTAGAAACCAGTCACTTTGCTTGTCGCTAAGATGCCTCCAAGATGCTAAAAACAGATTGCTTACGATTGTTTTTTAACGTATTAAAACTTTTTACCCTTCAACTTTTCTTGCTCAAGCCCTTTGGTTTAACTCGTAAAAATTCACCCGCAAGCGGTTTCAAAATTAAAACAGGATCAAAGCGTAAAAATCTAAAGTGAATTGCAGGAAGTTCCTTAAAAAAACCAGTACTTTGGGGGAAAAATGAGTAGCATACAGCAACTACAACTAAATCTGCAAGTCTCCCTTCTTGCCCTCCTATTTCTAGGCCTTTTGGCCTGTAAGCCGCAACAAAATATTTTCACTTACAAAAGTGATACGCTTACCATAGAAAAACTAACTAAAAACACTTTTAGACACCTTTCTTATCTTTCGACTACAAGTTTTGGGAAAGTAGCCTGTAATGGAATGATCGTCATTGATCAGCAAGAAGCCTTAATTTTTGACACGCCAACCAATGATGCGGATGCCAAGGAATTGATTGATTGGGTAGAAAGCAATTTGAAGTGCAAAGTAATCGGTGTGGTGGTTAGTCACTTTCACGTAGATTGCTTGGGTGGGTTAAACGAATTTCATGATCGTCAAATTCCTTCTTATGCTTCCCTAAAAACGATTGAGCTCGCCAAATTAGCCGGTATGGCAGTTCCACAAATTGGATTTGAAGCATCTAGGGAACTTCAAGTTGGCACAAAAACAGTACATAATGAATTCTTTGGAGAAGGTCATACGAGGGATAATATCGTTGCTTATTTTCCAGCGGAAAAAGTATTATTCGGCGGTTGTTTGATTAAGTGTTTGGGGGCAAATAAAGGTTATTTGGGAGATGCAAATACGCAAGAATGGTCCAAAACGGTGCGAGCGATTCAGGAGAAATATAAAGATATAAAAGTAATTATCCCTGGACATGGTCAACCGGGGAATACAGATTTGCTAAAATATACAATTGAGTTATTTAAAACTTCTTAACGTTGAATGCTTTATTTCAATTTTCCCGATTCGTCGGCTAAACAAAAAATACCCTTTTCAAATCTAAAAGAACAAGTTAGATTTTCGCCCCAATTGTAATTTTCCTGCGCGAAATCAATTGCTGCCTTGATTAGTTTTGGCGTTACGCCCGTCGAGGAAAGCTTCGAGGTCGGGGGAGCATTTTTTATTTGCGCGTAATCAAATCGAAAAAGGAACACAAACCGTTGATCCGGTTTTGCTACTTTTCCAACGGTAACGAGTAAGCCTTTGAAGTCTCTGGTATCGTCTTCGACTTTCCAGTAGTAGTCGGTTTCGTTGGTGGTGAGTATTCGGAGGTTCTTATTTTTGGGGAGCGTCATTTTTGTTGGTTGGCGTTTATTTATGAAGTTATATAAATCATAAAGATAATATAAGTACCAATACAAATTATTTTACTTACTACAACCACCTTGTTTTATCAAAAATCCAGTAACAAAAAAATCCACAGCAGTCTTAAACCTATTCGCTAAGATCTTCGCAAGGTCCTCGATTCCTTCCAAACTCGATAAAGCTGTAAAAGCACCACAGGCACAAAATGAAATAACGCACCGCCCATACTCGCGTGCTCTCCTTGCAGACCCAGTAGTGCCCAATGTGCAAACGCCATTACCGCAGCGAGATAAACCCAGCGCTGTAGTTTTTTCCAAGCTGGTCCCATACGTTTTATAGCGGCGTCTGTGCTAGTCATCGCCAGGGGAATGAATATAAAAAAAGCGATCCATCCAGTGAGTATGGAAAGAGTTGCAAATTCACTCACAAGTTGACCAAAAGGATATTTTAAGACATAAAAAATGGTATGTAATAAAGTATAAGCAAAAGCGCCGACACCAAAAAAACGTCGATTGCGAATCAACCATTTTGATACTTGACTTTTTGGAAATAGCAATGCAAGCGGCGTAGCAATTAAACTGATCACTAAAAAGCGACCCGCAAATTCTCCGGTGATGTGCATCATCATCGCGTAGTTGAGGCTTCCCGCAAGATAGTTTTTGGTAGACAAGATTCCGGGAAGCGCGAGGAGTAACCAAAGTACATATTTTCCAGTAAGGAATGATTTCAAGGTATTCATGTTGTTGTATTGGATATTTTACAGCGTGTTCATCCAGTTAATAAAATCGGTAAATTGCTGGCTGGAAATCGTATGGGCAACTTCATCCGTCGTAAAGGTGACATTAATTCCCCAACTTGCTAAAGTTGCTTTATTTTCTTCAGCATATCGCAGTGGCAACATTTTATCTTGAGTTCCATGGGAAAGGAAAACCTGTTTTCCCTTCAACGCTTGCTTGTCTTGAATGAGAGGTTTGATTTCCTCCATAAAGCGTCCGCTAAAACATCCAGCAGCAAGTATTTTATTGGGTTCTGTCAACGCGAGACCAAGCGCCATATTTGCTCCTTGGCTAAATCCAGCAGTTACAATTTTATTTTTATCGACTTTGTATTTTTTTTCTAACACTTCAATAAATTGTAAGAGCAACTTTCTACTTTTTTCTTCCTTGGCAAAATTCATGGTAATCTTTTCCTTCACCAATTTTACATCGTACCATTTAAATTGATTTTTTGCAATGGAATAAGGAGCGCGTACCGTAACCACTAACCAATCTTCAGGGATTTGATTGGCTAGGGAAAAAAGGTCGTTTTCATTACTTCCGTATCCATGCAATAATATTAATACTGGCGCTGAGCGAGTAGCATCTTTCGCTTTGCGAACTAAGTGGTGCAGTTCAAAAGAGACTTCTTTTTTTTTCGCTTCTCCCCTAGTGTTTTCCATTGTTTGCCAGCATAGGATTAATGGAAATATTGCAAGTAATGATAAATATTTCATCTTGTATTTTATACATTATTAGTCATGAAAATTTTATTCCCAGTAGGATCAGTAATCCAAAAGCCACCATCCTTTTCTTCGTAGTCTGATACCTTCGCAATTGCCTGACTTAGCTTTTCTGCCTTTTTATAATTAATTTGAAAATACCTTAGTCCGGCACTATCTTTTGGTGCTAAAGGTTTGTTCTGTCCGTGCCAAGAATTCATCACGATACGATGCTCATAATTTCCTCCTGCGCCTAAATCTGCAAATAAATATTCCGGCAGATAGTTAGACTCAATAAATCCTATTTTCTTATAAAACTGATTTGAGTTTTGAACATTATTCGCATACAAATGCACATGACCAATATAAGAATCATTCGAAATGATTTTATTGCCGTCCGTGTCTGCTAAGGATTTTAATATTTCAGCTACATCCAAGCGCTCAGACGCAGAACGCATGACGCCATCGGTGCCTTCCATTTTTATGCCGTCCGTTGTAATTACTCTTTTCAAGCGTTCTGGTGTTTCCAAGGTAAACTCAATATTAATTCCATCTGGATCATCTAAATAAATTGACTTGGATGCTGTATGGTCAATGGGAGCATAAGAGTATTTATGGATATTTAATCTATTGATCATGCTGGCGAATTCCGCAACATTGGGCGCATGAATCGCGAAATGGTAAAGACCACTATATCCTTTTTTAAATTTGGTTTTTGCCGTTTGATGTAGAACCACGAGGGTCTTGTCTACTGTTCCAAATTCAGCCATATCTTTGGAAAAATTACGCCGCTTCATGCCTACGATTTTAGTCCAAAAGCGCGAACTTTTTTCAAGATTAGTAATGTTTAAATGAATCGCACCATAGTTAGCAAATTCACTTGAGTTATCATTTTTTTCATTTCCATGCGACAGCGCATTTACGATCGTAGAGAATCCATCCATTGAGATAAAAGTTGAGGCGGTGAGTAAAGTAGCTCCACCTAAAAGGTTTTTTAAAAATATTTTACGGTTCATTTTATTCGATTTAAAGGTGTGCGTTAAGACAGCATTTTAGTCAATTTAATTGCATTTTCGGGACAAGCTTGTACACAAGATCCGCAAGCGTGGCATAAAGCTGGATCGGTGAGGTAAGCTTTGTTTTTAAAAAAGAAGGTCTTTATTTTTCCTTTTAAATTCAAATTTGCCTTGTCTTCAAGGGTAATTGGACGCATCTCAAAAACATCGTATGGACAAACTGCGACACAGTCTTCTTTGGCACCACAACTATTAAAGTTAACGACGGGCATAAGTTTTCCGCCCGTTTCGGCACAATTCGTTTTAATTTCTTTTTGATTTGCCATGAGCAATTATTTATTTTTTAAAATAAAAGTTGTTATTTCCGGTGCAATACCTATTCTTCCCGCGAAGGCCATAAAGCCAAAACCTCGATTGACATAAAGGTATTGGTTAAATTCTTGGTACAAGCCAGCCCAATGTTTATAAAAATATTTAATCGGACTCCATTTTATGCCCATAGTTTCGATTCCCATCTGCATGCCATGTGTATGACCGGACAAAGTCAAATGAATATGCTTAGGGTGATTTAGGACTACTTTTTCCCAGTGTGTTGGATCGTGCGAGAGTAAGATTGAAAATTCCTGCGCGTCACAATTTTCGAGGGCTTTATCTAAATCTCCTTCTTTGATAAAACTATTCCCCCAATTCTCAACGCCCAACAATCGAATAAAATCCTTGTCTTTTTTAATTTTGACATTTTCATTATTCAGCATTTTAAATCCAGCATCTATTTGATGTTTTTGAATCGCTACAAAGTTTTTCTGCTTAGCTGCTTCGTCGGGAAATAAACCGTCGTCTTCAGAGTAATCGTGATTGCCCAATACCGAAAATTTACCGTAAGGAGCATCAAGGTTTTTAAGCAAATCTTTATACGGAATAATTTCTTCCGCTAAATCATTTACCAGATCTCCCGTAAAGAGTATCAGATCTGCTTGTTGCGCTTGGATTAAGTCAAATCCACGTTTTACTGCCTCATAAGAATCAAATCCGCCTGCGTGCAAATCGGAAAATTGGACAATTTTGAAACCTTCAAATGCTTTGGGTAAATCTGCAAAGTACAAGGTTTGTGCAACGACTTTAAAATTGTACTTCCCTTTAGTGATTCCGTATAGAAAAGCAGAAAAAGGTAAACTCCCCAAGACTAATCCTGTGGTTTTTAAAAACCGTCTTCTCCCCTCTTGTCCAACATTATCGCCCATTGGCGAACTTCCCTTTTCACGCATCGAATTCACTAGTAAAAATAAATCGTCTCCGAAAAAGAACAAACCTAAAAGGAGTTCACAAATCAGAACAGAAACCATTAAAGCAATCACGAAGTTTTGCATCGTAGATAAGCCAATAATACCATTCGGAAAAATAGAAATCATAGTGACGAGTCCAATGATTAAAGTCCCGATTGAAAAAATGGTATAGTACAACTGTATCGTTTTAGACATAGTTGCTTGATAAACGCCTCTTGAAAGGTATCCTTTAAAAATTAAAAGCCCTAAAACACCTAAGGCTAAGAAAAGCCAGAATTTCATAATGCTATTTTAAAACACTTTTTGTACAACCAATGCTGTACGAAAAGTGCAATCAACGTACAATTACTTTCTAATTTTCAGGAAAATCAGCATCTGCCCAGCATTGCAAAAGCTCAAGCTCTTCTTGGCTCAATTCTGTAGGGTTTCCAGCTGGCACAAACATTGGGTTCGGCATATTTTTATCAATTAATGCTCGCTTTTCAAAGGTTCCATTATCTAGGTTGGCTTTGATCGCTGCATAACTGGTATAATCATTCGATGCTTCGGGAATAAATTCGTTCGCTGTAGATCCACCACTATGACAGCCCGAATAAGCACAGCTAGTTTGAATAATCGCTTGTACTTCACTGTCCCAAGTTGTACCACAAGGTGTAACGATGTTTTCATCATCTTTATCATCATCATTGTTACAACTGGTTGTCGTGATTCCTACGAGCATAAGGGTTGCTAATAAAAAAGGAAATAGTTTCATTTTATAAAAAAATATTGTTAAAAAATTGGTTTGAAGTTTAGGGGGAAATTACCTTCATTAACGGAGTTATTGTTTTTCAGTTTTTTACAAACTTTATGCCTAGGGTAATTATACTAGAACTAAAAGTCGTATTTCTATCATATTGATAAAATTTCAAATCAATACTCTTAAGTCCATAATTCCAAATACGAGCTGATGTAAAAATGTCGGTATACGAAACCCCGAAGCCAAATTGATTGGCAGAAAATTCCGATAAATCAAAATCGGAAGTGTAAAATTCATCGGTTGACAAAGCCGTTTCATGTGGCTTAAAATAGTCCGCTGCCGTCTGATTATAAAATCGATAAGAAGGATAAATCGTAAATTGATCGGTAATTTTAATGGGAATTTCCATACTTGCGGTATGTGAGATTATTCCCCAATCGTCGGAGTAATATCGGTAATAAGATCTTATGGAAAGGTGTTCATTTAAATACCAATTCAATCTGCCACCAATCGCAATTTTAAATCTACTATTAGGCAGTTTTTCAATCGCATCGGCCAATTGAAAATTATCAATAAAGGAATCTGCTACGTCGCTAAAATTTACTCTTTGAAAAGGGGTCGATAATAAACCTTCTTGTTGTACCACATCTAAGGATAAGGACGCTTGTACGTTTTTGTGTAGGATTTGGGCGAAGCCTAAACCTAGGGAATAAGAGTTACGACTTTGATTGTCAAATTCGCTAAAGATTGGTTGGTAATTCGTATTGCCAGTAATGGGATTATTGGTAAAGAAGCCATCGTTCAAGCCATTTTCTCCCGGGACAAAAGACCTTAATTCCGAAGGATAAATAGCCGTCCAACTATCAATAAAAACATTCGCATTGATACTGAGTTCTGTATTTTTCTCATTGAAGAGTTTGGTAAAAGCACCACCAACGCCCGTTGAAAAATAGTCATACTCATTTGAGATTGAAACATTGGCAGACCAGATCGAATTTCGGTCGTCGGAACTATGGCTGTAACTTCCATTCAGGTTTACCCACGCATCACCGCCAGACGCACCCGTTGAAGCCTGAAAAGGATCAGCCGGACCTTCATCAAAAGGATCAACATTACTAGAAGAAGCAGAAGTGTAGGCAGAGATTCCCGCGTCAATCGTGAGCACATCATCATCATTCAATGGAATCGCAATGATGTAGGTGGCAGTAAAATCCGTCAGGGCTTCTGTTCCAATTCCTCCACTAACCGCAGCGTTGTCACCATCTTGGCTATAGTAGCTGGATAGAATGTCAACTTCGGTAGATTCGAGTACCCGTTTTTTATAGACTTTGGTGGAGTCTTGTGCTGATTGAGCAAAGCTTGCGGTAGCCAATAAGGCAAAACCAATCAATAAGCAATATTTGAATGTATTCATAATTTGTAGGGTATTAATTTGAATTCTCTTAATTAATTGCAACCGCAACCACCTCCGGTTTTTCCTCCGTTGGCACCAACCGCCGCTTCTCGATAAGCATGCATAAAGGTTACGTTGCGCTTACATTTTTGCTCAGAAAGTGCCATATCAGGATCGTTAAGATTTACTTTATCATATTCTTTGACGACGACACAACTACTAAAAAAACAAGCGATCAGGGATACTATTAGCAGTGTTTTTTTCATGATTTATTTATTTCAATATTTTTGGATTTGATAATATTTCCTTGATCATCAATGATGATACATTCTATGTTCGGTAATTGATTAATTCGATCTAGACCTGCTTCTTTTCCCATTACAAAAACGGAAGTGGCTAAAGCATCTGCGAGTTCTGCTTTTGGGGCAAAAATGGTAACGCTAATAATGCCACTCGAAGGATAACCTGTGCGTGGATCAATGATGTGCGTATACCGCTTGCCATTGAAGTTGACATATTTTTCGTAATTTCCTGAAGTAACCACTGCACGATTGTTAATTGGCAACAAGGCAAAAACCTTATTTTTGTTAAGTGGATTTGTAATCGCAATTTTCCATTCGTCGCCGTTCGGTTGTTTTCCCCAAGTATTCATGTCGCCAGCAGCATTGATAATGCCCGCCGTCACGCCTTTTGAAATTAGAAGCTCCTTTGCTCGATCAGCGGCATAGCCTTTACCGATCGCACCGAAGCCGATTTTCATTCCTTTGAGTTTGAGAAATACCGTATGATTTTCTTTGTCTAAAAGAATATTTTTGCAACCTACTTTAGCCACTGAATTCCGAATTGCAGTTGCGGAAGGCATGGTCGTCATGCTACCATCAAATTGCCAAATTCTATCCATAGAAGCATAGCTGATATCAAAAGCGCCATCCGTTAACTTAGAAATTCCAATTGCGCGTTCGATGAGCTTAAAAAGTTCAGGATCTACTTTGACGGGCTTACTTCCTGCGTATTCATTTATTTTGGAAGTTTGTGTATTTTTGTCCCAAGAAGAAATCAAATTTTCTATTCGGTCAATTTCTGCAATTGCAAGGTTGATGTATTCATTTGCGGTAATTGAATCTGTTGCGACAACGGTAATGTCAAAACGACTGCCCATTAATTTAACTGTACGATGATAAGACTGTTGTGCAAAAGAAACGTTGAGCGAAAGCAGGAAAACTGCAGTGATAAGTTGATTCATATTACTTAATAAAATTATTGAGTGTAGCGATATATGCTTCGGGATTACTTTTTTTATAACCCGTCTCCCCTAAGACTTTTCCTTCCTGATCTAAAACTACAACGAATGGGAAAATGCCATTTTTATTGTATTGCTCCGCCAATTTAGCGTTTGCTGCGCTTTGGCTTTCTGATAATGTATTTTTCTTTTTTCGGGGAAAATCTACTTGCACCATTACAAAATGATCCTTTGCGTAGTTTTTGAAAGTATCTGTACTCCAGATTTTTCGGTCTAGTTTAATACAGGGCGCACACCAATCCGACCCTTGGAATACTAGGATCATTGTTTTGTTTTCCTTTGTAGCAATTTCTTGTGCCTTGGAAAAGTCAGTTTGCCAATCTTGAGCGAACGCGCCAGTTAGATTTAAGAAAGCTGCAAATAATAATATTATTACTTTTTTCATTTGTAGATGTGGTTTTGTGAAAAAATATATGGTGTTTCTTTTTTTATAGGAGAATAACGTCTTTTCTAGGTTTTAAGTTGCTCGGCATACATTTCCTCAAGCAACCGACATTCCCCAAAAGCTTTATCCCTTAGCGAGGATAGGAACTTTCTTACTTCTACCCCAAGCAACAAATGCTGCCATTCCCATGATTACCAAATTGACTCCTATGCCTGGAAACTCTCCTCTTGAACCGTGAAATAGCGCTGCTAATAACATTACTACTGCTAAGCCAATTGCCGCCAAGACCGTTAGATTAGGCTTAATTTTCAATAAAGATGGAAGGAGTAAACCAATACCTCCCAATAATTCACTAACCCCAATAAATCGCACCAATCCTAATGGCGTAGATTCTACCCAAGGCAGGGCTTCTGTTAAGGCTTCGACGGGTTGAAAAGTCTTCATCGCTCCAGCCATAATGAACATTGCGCCTAATAATACTTGAACTGCCCAGAGGGCAATATTCATTACTTTGTTATTTTTTTGAGTTGTCATTTTTATAAAATTTAGTTGGTAAAGCATAAATCGTTTAGCGAAACCTCGCGGCACTACGCTAGTCATTATTCCGTTTACCCGAAAAGAGAATTATTTATTAATAAAGATTTTAATGCTGATTATTTGGAAACAGGAATTGCGATGTCAAGCTGGATTTCGTGAGGCACTTTTTTGGCCATTCCTTTTGTAGATCCAATATTGAAATCCGTTCTATTGACGGTGAAGCTAGATTTAAAAACCTTGTCTTCGAAAGTAAAAGGTAGCGTCATTTCTTTTTTCACTCCTCGCATTTCTAAGGTGCCAATTACTTCGTATCCAGTTGTTGTTTTGTTGAATTTTTCGGAGGTAAAGTTGATGGTAGGATATTCTTTTGCATTGAACCATTTTTTCCCTTTGGCGTGGCTATTCTTCAGGAAGTTGCCCGTCTTGATCGAAGCGACTTCAATTTGTACGTCAAATTTGGAAGCGGATAAATTAGTTCTTTCAAACTCAATGTCTCCTGTGAATTTGGTAAAAATACCAGATGCTTTTTTGTTGCTGAACTTAATTGCGTAGTCTTCTTCTATATTCCAAGACATTGAACTACCGATTGTAAAAGCGGAAAGGAACATAATCGCTGCTACCATTCCTAAGAAATTAACTTTTGCCATGTGTTAAATATTTATTGATTAATGATAACACAAAGTTGGGCAAGAAAAAGCGAATAAAAATTAAGATAGCTTAAGAAAACGGACGAGGAGCTTATTTTTTTGCAATTTTTCGTCTAAGATCACTCAAATATTCTGGTGTAATGCCAATGTAAGAAGCAATTAGCTTGAGCGGAAGTCGTTGCACCAAGGTGGGGTAAGTCTCTGTAAACTCAATATAGCGTTCCTCCGCGGTTGCACTCAATAGACTAATGACTCTTTTGTTCGTTGCAATCAAATTATTACGATACTTAATACTCATTTCGATCAACAGATCTTTTTCTAATAGTTCCAAATCCTTAAACTGAGATTTTGAAATAACGGAAACGACACTGTCTTCAATCGCGTCGATAAAAATAATTGAAGGTTTTTCGTTGGTAAAACTATCCATATCTGAGATTAGCCAACCTTCGGGGGCAAACTGCAAAATATGTTCTTTACCCCCATTGTCGATTACATAGCTTTTTAGGCAACCACTTTCCACCTTATAGGCAAGTTGTGCAACATCACCATAACTTAGAAGTATCTCCCCTTTTGTTATGTTTTTGGTTTTACTAAATTTGATCATTATTTATGATTGGGTTAAATAATTTTATTACTAAGTTATTGGCTCCTCTACAATAAAACTTTTTCTCCACTCCGATGGGAATGCCGATAAACTAAAATATTCATCAAACTGCTCGATAGCTGTTTCTTTGTAATATTGATTCAAGCATCCTAAAAAATCAGTCAAATTTGGAGCAAGGATACAGCGGTCGTTCTCTCCCTTCCAGTATTCAAGTAATTGTCCTCTTTGTTCCGTGAAAATACCTTTTAGATCGTAACAAATATAACTTCCACCGCCATTAGAAAAGATTGGTAGCCAATGCTCATTCCACCAGTTTTTAATTTGAAAATCATAGCCGATCATTTCATTGAGAAATTGATTAGTGTCTAAAACAACCGCCAAAGGCTCAAACATGGAATTATTGACAAAAGCTTCGTAGCAATCCTGCTGTTGACCATTTTTCCAAGCATAAAGGGCGCTCAGTTCTTCTGGAAGTTTTAGCTGATAGCTACTTTCCAATTTAGATATATCTGCTTCTGATAATCCCTTTTGAAGTTTCTGGTAATAATCGGGACGTTTTTCTTGCAAATTTTTATCTAGGGTGGCTATTATTCCATTCATTATTTAACTACTTTCTATTAAAATGCTATAAATCAATGATTAAAATTATTTTAACTTGAGTAATACTTATGGTCATACAAGAAGGTGAATATTTTTTGCATTTTTATTTCGTTTTTGAATCTCTTGAACAAAAATAAAGGATAGTTATCAGTTGACAACTATCCTTTAAATTATTTTTTATAAAAATACTGATGGTTAAACAGTCTTACTTAATTCCTGCTGCTGCCACGGCATGATCATTTTCGACCGAACTTCCACTCACGCCAATCGCTCCGATTACTTCCCCTGCTGCATTTTTGATCGGAATTCCACCAGGAAAAGTGATTAATCCACTATTCGAATGCTCAATATTGTATAAGGCACCGCCTGGCTGTGAAAGACCTCCAATATCTCCCGTATTCATATCAAAAAAGCGCGCCGTTTTTGCTTTTTTAATCGAAATATCCAACGACCCTAACCAAGCGCCGTCCATACGGGCAAAAGCGACTAAATTGGCACCAGCATCTACGATGGCGATGTTCATTTTTGTGTCCAAGGCAACTGCCTTTTCCTTTGCTGCGCTAATCATTTTTTCTGCTTGTGCTAAAGTAATACCCATGATTTCAATTTTTAGTGATTCAATAAAATAATTAATTACCCTACAAAAGTAAGCTAATTTAAGCCAACTCAAGTTATGGATAAAGACCAATAACTTATGAATATGGGTCATAGTTTAAGAATCTATCAGATTGGGGCTTTTTCCAAACTTGTTTTTGAAGGCAGCGCTGAAGTTTGATAAATTATTGTAACCCATCTCCAAGTAAATATCAGAGGGTTTAAATTTTCCATCTTCCAGTAAGGCTTTTGCTCGGCGCAATCGTTTATCTTGCAACCACTTCCCCGGTGAAGTATCGTAGGCTTTGATGAACTTGCGTTTGAAGGTAGATAGACTCATTTGGCACAAAAAAGCAATTTCATCGACCCTCAAACCAGCATACACACTCTTCTCTACGATATCTTTGAACGCTGAACGTTCCTCCGTAATCAAAGATTGCAAATACTGCTCGAAAGCTTTGCCATACTTATTGACCAAATAAAGCATCAATTCTTCAAATTTTACTGAGAGTAAGTTTTCCTTAAAAGTCGCTGGCGCATCTACCACCGTCGAAAGAGAATTTAGATAAGCATGCAAATAGGAGTCATTTTCAATGACAAAATAAGAAGGTGTTTCAACTTCGTTGGGTTTGAATTGACTATGTTTTTTTAGAAAATCTCGGAGCTTACTTTCGGAGAAAAAGAAGAGTTTGCAGTAATAAATATCATCATTATCCAACAACTCTGACCACAAACAGTTTCCTCTTTTAATCAATATAGATTGTTTACCATTAACGGCAACGGAAGAATCTGCAAAGTGTACTTGTTTTTTCCCTTTTTGCAAAAAACTAAACATATGTAAACTCAAATTCACTTTACTTTTAAAAACATCATCCGTCATCTTGAAATCATGAACGAATAAGTCCAATTGGTCGGTTTTAGTTTCTGTGAATATTTCTGGTATATTTTGTATGGTCATTTTTTTGTGGTTGCAGGTAAAGTCACTAGCGAGACGATGCCAATCTTAGCGTCAAAGTTATTCATTGATTTAGAATTGGACAAATAATCTTAGGTTTTTTGGTAGCGATCTAATTTTGTACTATGAAGTTGTTTATTCATCGACCGTAATTTTAAATTCTTCTATGTTATTGATACCTAAACTGTTCAAAATATAATCATTCCAACCTTCCATCTTTTCAAGGTTTTTGCCTCGATTTGTTTCCTCAATAAATCGTTTACCACTTGCTTCAAATGCTGCTAAATGCTGCTGGTACAATTTTTCAATGAAGGCTTCCGAAGGGTTTGGAGTCAAGGATAAGGTCGAAATAAACTTCCTTTTTTCGATTTCCATTAAATCAAAATACATATTCATAAAAGCACGATCCGTATTGGTCAGGTAAAAATGGTAGTAAGTCTTTATTGGATCTAAGATCGCTTGAATCTGATAAATTAAACCATCCTGTACGCGGTTAACATCTAGGTACAATTTGACGCTAAAGTTAAAACGATCCGTCGCAAAGGCACGCGTACGCTTTGATTTTTCAATTACATTTGCCGAAGCTTGCGTCATTTTAAATCGATCTTTGTCCCAAGAAATGTAAGGAAACTGCAATCGAGAAAAGAGTGAGTCTTTTTGGTGCGCGGAGTACATAACACTGCTTTCAATCTTGTGCTGTAAAATAAAATCTTCTATTTCTTGCAGGCGATCATAAAATCTAAATTCGGCGGTACGATTCCAGAATACGGAGTCGTAAGGCGCAACGGTGATATTCCGATAATCTTCGTGGAGGTGTTTGCTAAACTCAAAATTGGGCAGTTTAAATTCCGCTTGATAATCGTAAGCTTTGGTAAAAGCTTTAGTGCTTGCTTTGATTCTATTCCCCCATTTATCCGCATAGGAAACCTTGTAATTAAAATCTATGGTATTGATATATTGATCATTTTCAATCGTTTCAAAAGACTTGGTGACTTCCATGTCAACCGCTTCGATAGTATTGAAGCCAATCGGAATAAATGGATGGACGTCCGCATCTTCAATCTCTAGCTTAATTTTGATCAAGCGATTATTCGTTTGATCAATCCAAATGGAGCCGCTGAATAAGTCCCTCGTTTCCTTTTTAGGAACAAAATCAATGACATAAATCTTTGCTTGATCTTCCAAAAAAGTATGACTCAATTTTAACCTATAGGCTTTTTTCAAGGCTTTCTTTTTAATCGACAACGGACTTTTGGGAAATAGCTTCGTTTTTGCAAATAGATCATGCTTAGAAAAAAGCGTAGAGGATTCCGTTGAACGGAAATATCTTTTGTTCATCGGTTTTAGGCCAATCCTCCCCTTTTTGATATTCAATTCATCAATCCCCAAGTCGGAATATTCTCCATTATAATAAGATTCGATTAGTTCAACAGTTTCTTCCGCAATTTGAGTTTCCAAGAAAAAGTAAGTTTTAGCAACCCTAGCTTTTGTCCTTTTATTTTTCCTGACTTTAGCGACGATATCATATAAATAATCACTTTTTGCAATCACCACTACTTCGTCCAATAGCGCAGAACGAGGGGAAAGCTGAAGCTCACTAGGCGTATTTTTGGAAACGACAACTATTTTATCTTCATAGCCTAAATAAGCCACGACAATTGTGTCTCCGATGCGATTATTGGGGAGTTCAAAATATCCGGCTAGGTTGCTTGCCGTTCCAGTAAATAGTCTTTTATTAAAAACAGTAGCGAAAGACAAAGCTTTTCCAGTATCTTCCGCGGTAATCGTTGCTTTAATGGTAAAAAGCAGCGGCTTAACCTGTGCAAAGCTCAGCGTTAATTGAAATAAAAGTAATAGAGAAAGAATAGTTTTTTTCATGTTGTAGCTCAGCATTGCAGCAAAGTAAAAATTTTGCGCATTTATTCAAGCGATTTGTCGAAATCCTTTGCCAATTTGATCGACCATCGCCGCTTTTGAGCTAAAAATCCAAATACCAGCGTATCCTGTTCCTTTCGGCGCGATCACTTTTTCAGTAATAACAAAACCGCTCTCTACTTCGATTAGACATTTATCCCATGCTCTATTTTTAGCGGTATGTCCTTTTTCATATTGATAGATCGCAATTATTTTTTTGCCTTTGATATTTTCTCTGTTTACTTTTACTGCATCAGGGATACTTGCAAAAAAATCAAATATTTTAACTACAACAGTTTTAGGGAAATCGGACTCAAAAACGCTAGTTTGATTTTCCTGTTTTGACAATTCAAGTTCTATTTCTTGATCGTCGTAATATGGAATTTCAAAGGTAGCTCCGGTGGCTAAAACAATATGACTATTCGATTCTTCCAGCGGAATACTTCCGTCATAAGGAAAGTCTCTTATTTCCGTTTTGATGTCTGATATCTTTTGCCCTATGAGTTCTTTTAGATTCCTTTCTTTTAGTTGTTCTCTAGCATCTTACGATTTCTAGTTTCTATGCTTCATTAGCTATTGCTTCTCTTTGATTTTGACTTTTTTGAGGTCTTCCTCGTCTAGTATCATTCCTGCATCATATAATTCCTGTAAGGGAAATTTATGGACTTTTTGGTCAAGGAATGTTTGTGGAAGGAGCCAGCGCTTTGCCGTTTTATCCCTACTTCCCGTCAAGATCGTTTTGCCATCAGGGGAAAACGAAACCGCATAAACATAGGAAGTATGCCCCGAAAAATTGACCAATTCATTGCCCGATAAATCCCAGAGCTTTGCCGTAGCATCCATACTTCCCGTCAAGATCGTTTTGCCATCAGGGGAAAACGAAACCGAAGTAACAGCAGAAGTCTGCCCCGAAAAACTGACCAATTCCTTACCCGATAAATCCCAGAGTTTTGCCGTATCATCCCAACTTCCCGTCAAGATCGGAAGAGC
>JBGCFY010000046.1:0-116925 GCA_045110315.1 Saprospiraceae bacterium | reverse complement strand
TCCTGCTCGCCAGAAGTCATATCTTTTAACGAGAGTAGCTCTTTTTCCATTTCTTCCGAGCCAATAACGATCGTGTAAGCCACCTTGCGATCATTGGCGTATTTCATCTGTTTTTTTAACTTCGTTGGACTTGGGTATAATTCTGAGTTGATACCTGCTGCGCGGAGCGCGGATAAACATTTAAAAGCGTAGTGGTGCGTGGTATCATCAAAAGCCACTAATAGAACAGTTAATTGCTCGTTTGCCGTTTCCGGAAACAAACCTAAAGCTTCCATCACATCAAAAATCCTCGCTGCACCGAAAGAAACACCAACTCCAGAAACGCCTTTCAAACCAAAATTTCCGGTAAGGTCATCGTAGCGACCACCGCCACCAATACTTCCAATTTCATAATCTTTCGCAGCAACTTCGATGATGCACCCCGTATAATAACTCAAACCTCTCGCCAAAGTAATATCAAATTTAACTTCGTTGGTGCATTGTCCCAAATCAAAATAGCTGTGGAAAGCTTCTAATTCTTCGATTCCTTTCTTCCCTATTTCGGTTTTGGCAAAAAGTACTTTTAAACTTGCTAAGTCTGTAACAAGTAAAAGTTCTTCAACTTTTTGGATGGAAACTTCTGAAATATCTTTTTTTCTTAAAATATCCTTTACGCCATCCAAACCAATTTTATCCAGTTTGTCAATGGCAATAGTCATAATCATGAATTGATCTTTGATGCCTGCAACTTCCGCCATCCCTTCGAGAATCTTACGATTATTGATCTTGATACAGGTATTAACTTTCAAGGCAGCAAAAACTTCATCAAAAATTTGTACCAACTCTGCTTCGTACATCAAGGAATTCGAACCAACCACATCTACGTCGCATTGGTAAAATTCTTGGTAGCGACCTTTTTGTGGTCGATCTGCTCGCCAGACCGGTTGAATTTGATAACGCTTAAAAGGGAAACTAATATCGTTTTGGTGCATCACGACGTAACGTGCAAACGGGACGGTAAGGTCGTAACGTAGACCTCTTTTAGAAATAGAAGGCACTAACTTTGCCGAGTTTTTAGCTTCGAGCGCTTGCTCGTCTGCCTTACGAAGAAAATCTCCATTATTCAATACTTTGAACAAAAGTTGATCACCTTCCTCACCGTACTTTCCAGTTAGCGTAGAGAGGTTTTCCATGGTTGGCGTTTCGATGGGCTGATAGCCATACTTTACAAAAACCCGTTTTAGCGTATTGAAGATATAGTTGCGTTTGAGGACTTGCTCCGGAGAGAAGTCACGCGTTCCTTTTGGAATACTTGCTTTCATGTTATCATTAAATATTTAGAGATTTCTAGTGCTAAAGCTATAGCAATGCTTGACGTATCAACTGATTCGTGTTGACGTTATAAGAGTAAGTCTTAGCTATTTGTGGCTACTTTTTTTACCATAGTATTGCTACGAATGAAAAAACTTGCTCAAGCGGTGAAATTATTTGATTTGAAATGTTCTGCGCGGCAAACTTAAAAAGCAGCTTTGAACTGATTCAAAAAGCGGATGTCATTTTCAAAAAGTAGGCGAATATCATTGATCCGATACTTTAGCATAGCTTGGCGTTCGATTCCCATTCCAAAAGCAAAACCGGTATATTTCTCGCTATCGATGCCACAATTTTCTAAAACTTGTGGATCAACCATGCCACAACCTAGGATTTCAACCCAATTGGTATACTTACAGATATTACAACCTACACCATTACAAACAAAGCAAGAAATATCGACTTCTGCACTAGGTTCTGTAAAGGGAAAATAGGAAGGTCGCAAACGAATCTTCGTATCGGCGCCGTACATTTCTTGGGCGAAGTAAAGGAGTGTTTGTTTTAAATCGGCAAAAGAAACATTTTCGTCAATGTATAAACCTTCTACTTGATGAAATTGGCAATGCGCACGAGCAGAAATCGTTTCGTTACGATATACTCGTCCTGGTGCAATGATGCGAATCGGAGGTTTGGTATGATTCATGACGCGGGCTTGTACCGACGAAGTATGGGTACGAAGCAACATTTCAGCGCTATTCTGCAAATAGAAAGTATCTTGCATATCTCGCGCGGGATGATCTTCGGGCGTATTCATAGCACCGAAGTTGTGCCAATCGTCCTCAATTTCTCGATCTTCCGCTACGGTAAATCCAATTTTAGTGAAAATATCAATGATCTGATTCATCACGACCGAAATCGGATGTCTAGCGCCTAACGCTAAAGTTTCGCCGGGGGCACTTGTATCAATTCCTTGGCTACTAGATTGCTCTTCTGCGGCTTCTAAACTTGCTTGCAGGTTTTGAAATTTATCTTCTGCCGCTTTTTTGACGGAATTAACCAATTGACCAAAGCGACCTTTGTCTTCATTTGCAATATGGCGAATCTCTCCAAATAAAGGCTTAATGGTATTTTTGGAGCCAAGGTATTTAATTCGAAATTGTTCTATTTCCTCCTTAGTAGTAGGACTAGCAAGTTCGACCTCTTTCAATACTTTGTTTACTTTTTCAAAGATTTCAGCTGACATTATTTTTATTTTTGCAATTTAAGACAAACTTTGAAGCACAAATGTAAGGGTTTACTAGGAATTTTGCATCCTTACGGTGCAATAGTGTAAAAACAACTACGTTTAATTTTTAGTTCACCTTTTTATTGCACAGTGTATTTAATTAGTAATCCTCTTTAGACAGGCCTTTAATGAAAACAATACGAGCTATCACTAAGCAAGATTTTGCTCTATTTATCTGTGCAGTATTATTAGTCGCTTTGATTTATTCGAAGTTTGCACTTTCGGTCTGTATGATCAGTCTCGTTGTGATTAGTATTTTTAATTTTGATCCTGCTCGTAAGCTTCCCGTGTTTTTAAATCCATCGCTAGGTGAAAACGTTAAGCGTTGCTATCAAAATCGTTCGTTTTTAGTAGTATTCCTTTTCTTTTTCTTAGTCCTTTTTAGCGGAATTTATTCTGAAGATGTTAGTTTTTGGACGGAACGGCTGAGAATTAAACTGCCTTTTTTGCTCTTACCGTTTGCTTTTGTAAGTATTCCCGCTTTTAGTAAAGCTCAATTTCAGGGCTTATTTTATTTTCTTTTACTTTTAATGTTGTTTAGCACAAGTATGGTTGGCATTCATTATTGGCAACACTACGAAGAGATCAATGCCTTATTGGAAAAAGGTCAGCCGATGCCGACTCCGATGAGCCATATTCGCTATAGTTTGTTGCTGGCTTATACGATCGTTGCAGGCTTTCTTTTATTTGGACAAAAATTTTATTTAAAATATACTTGGGAGCCTTATCTGGTTTTAGCGATTAGCCTATTCTTATTCTTTTTCTTACACGTTTTGTCCGTTAGAAGTGGACTGATGGTGTTGTATGTCTGCCTTTTTATCTTGGGCTTACGGTATTTGTATCGAAGTAGAAATTATCGACTGGTATTTGCTGGCTTATTGTTACTGGGGAGTTTACCTTTTATTGCTTATCAGACGATGGACAGTTTTAAAACGAGAATTGACTATGCGCGTTACGATTTAAAAATGTATCTAGAAGGAAATGGGCAAGCGTATTCGGATGGCGACCGTTGGACTTCTTTGAAAATAGGGATGGAGATTGCTCAGGAAAATCCGATTTTGGGCGTTGGTGCGGGGGATTTACGTCAAGTCGTAAAAGAACGATATCAAGCGAACTACCCACAAGTGAAAGATTACAAAATGCCGCATAGTCAATTTGTTTCGGTATTGGCAGGAATGGGAATTATTGGTTTACTAGTCTTTTTATTCGCATTCTTCTATCCTTTATTCGTTCACCAACATTACCAGAATGATTTGTTCTTGTCTTTACATATCATTGTATTCCTGTCTTTCTTCGTTGAAAATACGATCGAAAATGCAATTGGGGTTGCTTTTTATGTCTTCTTTTTATTACTAGGGCTCAATTTTTTAGAAGGACAAGTTGAAGACAAAAAAATAGGCACGAGTAAATAACCCGCGCCTAATTAAATTTAATGTGCGACTATTCGCAAATAGTGCTCATTAATCCTTAACAAATTTCTTTACTGCTACCGTTTGATTCTCACTCTGAAGATTTACAAAGTAAAGACCAGCTGCATAGTCATTGAGGTCAATTCTGATCTTTGTATCTGTCGTAATGGCAATCGTATGTACCCGTTGACCCAAAGCATTATGAATTTCAATCTGATTGATTTCGGTATTTACTTCCTCAAGATCTACCCATAAAAAATCCGACGCAGGATTAGGATAAACTTCTACGTTAGCGTTTTCTTCTAAATCATTCACGCCAACCGTTACAACGGGTTGTAAAATAGGAGTGATTGCATCAATCATTTGTTGCAAATTGTAATTCCAAGCATCCGCAATGATTTCCTTATCCGTAGGGCGAATAATATTTACCGTAGGAAATCCTTCTGGTGCATAAAGACTAAGACTCAAGGTAATTGGGCTTTCATTGATGATCGGATAAGTTACTCCTGTTACCCAGTCTCCCAAAGTATTACCGCTAATTCCGTTCAATGCGTCATTATCTGTAGCAGCGTCTCCTTCATAAAAGATTACACGGATTTGGTCGGTACCATTGGGGCCATAAGTTTCGTTCAAATCTTCTAAATAATGATTTTGATGTAAGGTCCAACAGGGACCACACCACGTAGCAGAAACATCGAGTACAACTACTTTACCTTGATCAAGAATGCTATAAAGGTTATGTTCGTTACCATTAATATCTGTAATGGTAAAATCTTCTGCCGTGCCTAACTGGGCAAAAGAAAAGCTACTAATAAATAGTGCAAGTACAAGGAGTAAATTTTTTTTCATCTTTAACAAGTTTAGTGCAAGAAGCCTTCGAATGACTTCTATGCGTAAATGGGTGATTTGAAATAGTAAGCGTATGTTATGTTTTCCTTGAGGATTAAATCAAAGAAAGTGAATTTAAGCGGATTCAATACACAAGAGTATTAAAATAACAGAGCGGTATTTTTTGGAAATAGAGTGATATCTCTACAGCGTAGCTACAATGTTTTATGATAAATAAACAAAAAAATGTTCATATATCACTATGTAGTTGTAAAGCTAGAAGATTCTCACAAAAAATGAACTTTAGAATAATGGTTTGCTAAAAATTTGACATAAAGACCAAGGAAATGTATAATACTTTACACAAAGTTGCCATCGTCGTAGTGTTTCGTCGGCAACTCAGGAGGATTGAGATGGTCACCACCGTGGCGTGCAAAGAAACCTGCAAATACGCCAAAAGCAAAACCACCAATATGTGCCCACCAAGCTACACCAGAGGAAGCAGCTTGCGGACCAATCGCGGCAAAACCACTCAAAAGTTGTTGACCAATCCATAATCCTAAAAAGAAGATAGCTGGAATTCGGAAGGTTCTAAATAAAATCAAAACAAGCACCTTGATGCGCGATTTGGGAAACATGACGAGGTATGCGCCCATGACAGCAGCGATTGCACCACTCGCACCGACGGTCGGGATAGACCCTGGGCAAGGCGTTGGGTTGCTCGTGGTACAAGGAATGCTCGAACTACAAACTTCACAACAAGCATTGGTAAGCTCTGCCCCCATCGTGGTACTAAAATAAATGTGCGCCAGCGATGCCGCCAAACCACCCAATAAATAAAAAACAAGGAAATTGATATTACCGACGGAGGCTTCAATATTATCAGCGAAAACCCAAAGGAATAGCATATTTCCCACCAAGTGCATCACGCCACCATGCATAAACATGCTAGTTAATAAAGTATAGTAATTTTCTCCTCGGACGATATCATTTGGAATTGAACCAAATTCGCAAATAAAAGCACTTGGGGTCGTGTATTGAAATAAAAAAATTAGAATATTCAAACCAATAAAGCCATAACTAAAAATAGGTTTGTAACCTCCTTGGACTTGATCGTCACCGATTGGAAAAATCATAATTGGTTTGCTTTTAGTTGAGTAAGCAAACAAGGTAATAAAAAAAACATCAATCGTTGGCACTAAACATTAAACAACTTCATTGTCTGACTCGCTTCGGTTAAAGTCTTAAGAAGGAATTTTAATTCCCATCTCTCGCATTAAATGTGTAGCGTTGAAGCTCTGACTAATACCTTTTTTGACTTTATAATCGAAAACTAACTTCGCATTTTCTACGGTGACTTCAATGCACAAGTTTTCAATGGCACCACCGTAGGAAGCTTCTAATACTCCCAACTCTAAGTCGTGTGTAGCGATAATTCCAGATCCTTTGCTCTCAATCAATTGTTTGATCAACGCTTTTGAGCCAGTGTGTCGATCTCGCGAGTTGGTTCCTTTCAAAATTTCATCCATCAGGAAAAATACTTGGCGCTGCGTATCTTTGTGTTGCGCCCGTTCTTCAATAGCATCAATGATAATCTTAAGCCGTTTGAGTTCTGCGTAAAAAGAAGAAGTGCTTTCATGCAGTGCATCTTGGGTCCGCATACTTGAATATACACTTAACAAAGGCAATTCAAAGCGCTTGGCACAAACGGGAGAACCAATCATTGCCAACACAATATTGAGTCCCACCGTACGTAGAAAAGTACTTTTACCGGCCATATTAGAACCGGTAATTAATTTAATATGGGCTTCTGTAGGAATGCTCACGTCGTTGCAAATCCGCTTGGTGCGCGAGAGTAAAGGATGCCCTAAGGCTACCGCTTCTACAATATCTTTTTGGTGAAGGATAGGAAAAATCCAGTCATCATTATTGAAAAACATTGTTCCTAAACTTGATAGTGCTTCGAATTCTTTCAGCGCATCAAACCACCGAGGAAGATAGTTTTTTTGTTGAATTTTCCACTTTTCTAACTTTACCGTCCAATGTAAATCCCAAAGTCCAAAAAGATTTAAAAAGATGGCGAAGAAATTATTTCTTTTATTTAATTGGGTAATGATATAAGCGAGTCGATCAATTTGTTTCGATGCCAGTGCGCCTTCGGTGTGGAGGCCTGTTTTTAACTGTTGGAGTTTTTCTGAGCTAAAGTCCTTTTGTTCAATGTGTTCGATCAACTTAGCATAGAAAATTAGGATTTCCCCCGCTTGATTCGTTTGGTGATGGATGGTGTTGATGTGATCTAGGGTATATTTTAAAATTGCAAAAGGCAAGGCGAAGAGCAAGAGGAAAAAAGCCCAAGAGAGATTAAGGAAAATATAAATGGAGCCTACCGTTACAATGATGGGGACAATGTACATCGCCCATTGCAACCAAGTTTGGTGTACAATAAAATTGGGTTTTGTTAACCATTCTTTGAGTGCATCTACGTGCTGAATTTTGTCCGCAGTCGTTCTTCCATGTGCTTGGAAATTTTGTCGCCAATCCAAGTCTTCTTTCAACTCAGCAATGGAGGCTTGTCTGCGCTTAACTTCTTCGAGTGTTGGCGGTTGTGTCAGGTATTCCGCGAGCATATGTTTGCCAATCGCACTTGAAGTTCGATTGGCATAATGGAAAAAAGAATAAGGACCAAAAATATCCAAATCAATTGCGTAAGGATGTGCGGGATCCATAAATTCTTCACCATCTTCGAAAGCGGATAAGTCATTATTTAAGACAGCCAGTTCCTGCAAGTTAATTTGATGTAACTGCTCGGAGTGAATTTGAGTCTTTTGTAAGGCTAAATGCCAATGCATAAATTTGCCAAAAGCCAATAAAAAAATAAAAGTACCCACGGCACCTAACCATATCTGGGCAGCCCATAAGTAGATTAAAATGCCCAGCCCAAGGACAAAGGAAAGTAGTCGAATTAAAGCAAATTTATTGTACTTGTCTTGGAGGCTCGCTGCCAATTGCTCAAATCGCTTGGCTCTTTCTTGGTATATTTCAGTTAAATTCATATAGTTTTAAACCGCTTCTTACGGTTGAAGCGATAAAATTAGTATTTTTAGCGCTTCTTATGAGTGTAAAAACGCAAAATAGCAGGATTATTTTTGGATTGAAGGTGAAACAGCTTCGAGTGGAGCATAATTTACTCTCCAAAGAACTAGCAGAACAAACCGGTATGTCGGTTTCTTACCTTAACGAAATCGAAAAGGGTAAAAAATATCCCAAACCGGATAAAATTCAAGCGCTGGCAGATACTTTCAACGTTAGTTTTGAAGAGTTGAGCTCTCTGGAACTAAAACGTAGCTTGGCACCCGTTGGTGATTTACTGCATTCTAACTTTTTAAACGAGCTCCCCTTAGATTTATTTGGAATCGAACTGAGTAAAGTTGTTGAAATTATTGCAAATTCTCCCTTGCGCGTTGGAGCCTTTATTTCTACCTTGGTAGAGTTGGCTCGGAATTATGCTTTACGCGAAGAAAATTTTTACTTTGGTGCCCTACGGTCCTATATTGAATTGCATAACAATTATTTTGAAGATATTGAAACTGCCGCTGCGGAATTTGCACTCGATCATGAGCTTTCTAAGCAATCTCTCGTTCCCATTGAGTCCTTAGAAAATGTACTCAAACAAGAATATGGTTACCGGATTGTTAAAGACGGTCTTAGTGCTCATCCTGAGTTGGCGGATTTACGAACTTTATTTTTACCACAAAAAAAGAAGTTACTACTAAATGATGGCTTATCGGATGTTCAAATGGCTTTTCAGTACGGTAAAGAAATTGGCTTTAAAGTATTAAAACTGAAAGATCGCGTACATACTTCCTCCTTGTTGCGGCTAGAATCTTTCGAGCAAGTGCTGAGTCATTACAAAGCTTCTTATTTTTCTTCCGCCTTGTTGATCAATAGAACTTCCTTCGTCAAAGATTTGCAAGTATTTTTTCAAAAAAAGAAATGGGACGGAGAAGCTTTTGTCTCTTTATTGCACAAATACCAGTCGTCTCCTGAAATGTTGTATCAGCGACTAACCAATGTCATTCCTCAGTTTTTTGGGTTAGAAAAAATATTCTTCTTTCGAATTGTACATCTAACACAGCAAGATAAATTTGAGATTCAGAAAGAAATGCATTTGAATCGACAACATCAGCCACACGGCAATGGTCTACATGAGCACTACTGTCGACGTTGGTTGTCAGTTTCTTTACTCAAGGATTTATTTCATATCCAACGGTCAGGAAAATACGTGGGTACGATCGTTGGTGCTCAGCGCTCCCGTTATTTTGGTAGTGATGACGAATACCTCTGCATTACCTTAGCTCGTCCAGACGCACCAGCGGCGGGACGAAACATCAGTGTAACCATTGGTTTGTTAATCAATCAAGAATCTAGTAGTCGTATTCAATTTCTAAATGATCCAGCCATTAGTAAAACGGAAGTTAATAATACCTGCGAACGATGTGCCATTGAGAATTGCAGCGAACGTGCCGTACCAGCAGTCGTTATCGAAAAACGGAAGGCACGAAAACAGGTACAAGAAGCTTTAAAAGAATTGGTTAAAAATCACTAACTTTCCTTTGTGAACTGTCCTCCCAAAAATTGTGGAGTAATCCCTTAACCAAAAAATCAAATAATATTAAATACCTCCAAAAATTTAACGAAAAATCGGGACTATTGGAAATGATTTTTTCGTTAGTAAAGAAAAACAGAATTATGATGCGTAAACGATTTACTTTTCTCCTACTTTTCTTATTTAGTATCGCGAACTTAACGGCTCAAAAAGCCATTACGGTAGAGAACATCTGGCGAGATTATAGCTTTTTCGGACAATCCGTTCCTGGGTTTAATTTCCAAAATGATGGAAAACACTACACTCGCCAAGTCGAAACCGAAGTCAAGCAATATGATTTGTTGACAGGGGCTGAGACTGAAGTAATCTTTGACGCCAGCGCGATTACCAACCAAGATTTATTCAAAGGTAAATTTGATGGTTATCAATTTAGTAGCGACGAAAAAAGGATGTTGATTAAAAGTGAAACGGAAGCGATCTATCGGCGTTCTACCCGTGCTAAGTTCTTCGTTTGGGATCGTGCTTCAGAAACCTTAACCGACGTAGATGGCGAAAATAAAGTGCGCTACGCAAGTTTTTCTGATCAGGCAGACAAAGTTGCTTTTGTAAAAGCTAATAATCTTTATTACAAAGATTTAGGAACGGGAAAAATCAAACAAATCACCAAAGACGGAAAAAGTAACGCGATTATTAATGGTGCTACCGATTGGGTTTACGAAGAAGAATTTGCAATGTCTAAAGCATTTGAATGGTCGCCAGATGGCAACAAAATTGCTTTTATGCGTTTTGACGAATCAAAGGTAAAAGAGTTTTCAATGACAATGTATTACGACGAAGCCTATCCGGCTTACAGTAAATTTAAATATCCTAAAGTGGGAGAAGATAATGCAGTTGTTACTGTACATATTTACGATCTCAATACTGCCAAAATTACTAAGGTAGAAACCGGCGCAGAAAAGGATAAATACTTTCCTCGGATTAAATGGATAGATGCTAAAACGCTTTGTGCATTTCGCATGAATCGCCACCAGAATGATTTAGAATTATTACGCGTTGATGCAAATAATGGAAAGACGAGTTTATTACTCCAAGAAAAAAATAAATACTACATCGACATCCACGATAACTTAACTTTCCTAAAAGATGGTAAACATTTTATCTGGACGAGCGAACAAGATGGTTATAATCATATCTATCTCTACGATATGAAAGGGGAAATGAAAAAACAAATTACTTCTGGAAAGTTTGACGTTACCAATTTCTACGGTTACGACGCAGATCGAAAAATTATTTTCTACCAAGCGGCAGAAGATTCGCCGTTAGAAAGAGCAATCTATAGTATTAACCTGAAAGGTAAAAAGAAGAAAAAGTTGACCCCGCGAAAAGGGACAAACAATGTTCAGTTTAGCAGTACGTACGATTACTACGTGACTACGCACTCTGACGTTAATACACCAAATAGTTACACCGTTTATAATTTAAAAGGCAAAGAAATTCGAGTGATAGAGGACAACGCTGCGGTCAAAGCGATGCAAACAGAATATGGTGTAGCACCCGTTGAATTTTTTAATTTCAAAACCAGTGAAGCGGTTGCTCTAAATGGTTACATGATTAAGCCCGTTGATTTTGATGCAACTAAAAAGTATCCAGTCTTTATGTATGTGTACGGCGGTCCAGGAAGCCAAACTGTTAATGATCGTTTTATTGGAGCTAACTACTGGTGGTTCCAAATGTTAGCACAGCAAGGTTACATTGTAGTTAGTGTTGACAATCGAGGAACCGGCGCTAGAGGGGAAGAGTTTAAAAAAATGACCTACCTCGAACTAGGAAAATACGAAACGATGGATCAAATTGAAGCGGCTAAATATTTGGCTAGCTTGCCCTACGTAGAAGGAAGCCGAATTGGAATTTTTGGCTGGAGTTACGGTGGTTATATGTCTTCCTTGTGTTTGTCAAAAGGAGCAGATGTTTTCAAAGCGGCTATCGCCGTAGCTCCCGTGACAAACTGGAAATGGTACGATTCTATTTATACAGAACGGTATATGCGTACGTACAAAGAAAATAAGCAAGGGTATGAATCTAATTCCCCCGTTTATTTTGCGGATAAAATTAAAGGAAGTTATTTGTTAGTACATGGTATTGGCGATGATAATGTACACTTTCAAAACGCTGCGGAGATGTTTAATGCCTTGGTCAAAGCAAATGTGCAGTTTGATTCTTATTTTTATCCCAATCGGAATCACGGGATTTATGGTGGAAATACTAGATTACATTTGTATACGAAAATGACAAACTTTATTAAAGCAAATTTATAATATTTATCCATCCCGAGAAGGTATTGACCTCAATCGAAAAAGAGATCAATACCTTCTATTTTAAATCTATCCAAATATGATTATTTCAACGACAAACTTTGTTTCTGGTTATGAAATTATTGAGGTGCTAGATATTGCGAGAGGAAGTACGGTACGGGCTAGAAATATCGGTCGTGATATTTTTGCAGGTCTAAAAAACATTATTGGTGGTGAAATTACGGAGTACACTCGTCTGTTAGCAGAAGCGCGAGAAGATGCGTTAGAACGCATGATTAATGATGGCCATTCGTTGGGAGCAGATGCTATTATTAATGTTCGATTTACGACCTCGGCAGTAATGGCTGGCTGTTCCGAAATTTTAGCCTATGGCACTGCGGTGAAACTAAAGTAGTCTTTTTTTGGTTTAAATAGGTGAGTAGAATAATTGACCACTAAATAAGTGTTGTAAAGATAGCTAATGGCAAAAGAAAAAAAAATAAAGAAAGTTGAGATTGTCAATCGTAAAGCAAAGTTTGAATTTCAATTTTTACAAGAATACGAGGCGGGGATTGTATTATTCGGAACGGAAATTAAATCCATTAGAGCCGGTAATGCCAACCTGAAAGATGCTTTTTGTTATATTCGTAAAGGGGAACTTTTCATTAAAAATATGTTTATCGGTGAGTATCGATTTGGTACGCATTATAATCATGAAACTCGTAGACTTCGCAAATTATTATTAAAGAAAGGAGAACTTAAAAAATTGGAGCGGCGCGTAAAAGAAAAAGGAAATACGATTGTGCCGTATCGTTTATTTATCTCAGAAAGAGGCTTTGCCAAACTAACCTTACAATTATCTCAAGGAAAGAAATCTTACGACAAGCGAGAGTCCATTAAAGCTAAAGACAATAAGAGAGAAATGGATCGCATCAAACGAGGTAGGTTTTAGCTTAGGGTCATTTGATGCGATCCGGTAATTGATTGCTTGTTTACTACTCATTCAAATTCCAATCATAATCCATGTAATCATAATTAGCATCAGCATTAATTTTTACTTTCGCATACTTGTTTAGAAAATCAATGCGGTTGCCATTCTTTTCAAAATCTCCTTTGAACCATTTGAATATTTTAGAAAGCTCTAGTTGGTTAGCGGTGATTTTATTTTTTTCTGGATTATTAATAAAAGCTTTACTTTGCTTGGTAAGTTGTTCTTCTAGCTTCTTGGGAGTATAAGCCTCGTTGAGTAAAATTGGGCAAGAAACAGAGGCACAATTAATGGCAAAATGAATGCGTGGTTCTTCGAAGCGCTTTCGCAAAATGTCGTGCTCTATATTCCCTAAGCTATATTTCGCCGCTTCAATGTTGATAAACTCAATATCCCAGACGGTACTGATCAACGAAAGTCCTTTTTTGATATCTTTGATACTTTTCACCGGGTAATTATCAATAATTAACTTGACGGTAAATGCATTGTAAGCATTGATCCAGTAGGCTAAGCGTTGTTCCTTTGTCCAACTATCGTTAGCGTGATTTTTACCAATCAAGTTTAAATATTTATTTAGCTGTACGCTATCTTTGATGAAACCTTTATAATTGACTTTACCCGTTTCACTCACGTGCGCTTGCACCAAGCTATCCCATAATTCGTGGGTAATGGGTTTGGCTGAAGACTGATAATCCTTAACGCCACCACAACTAGTGATTAAGAAAATTGTGAAAATAAGGATAGAAAATTGAGGAAACTTAGTCATAAGGTTTTATTTTGTTGATTAATTTGAGTCGAGATTTCGCTAAAATTGTGTATCTCTTAATGATCAAAAGACCTGATCCGTAAACTATTACTTAACTTTGTCTTAGTACCTACGTTACGAAGGATTTTGACTTTACTTTTATAAAAGTAGTAATTACCATAAGTTCTCTAGCAAAACGTAAGCATTTATTGTTTGTTCGGAAAAAAAATGAAATTTGTCTCAGCGCGGATATATTAAGGATAATTTAGATTATCAAGGATCAACTTTACATTTTCTTAAATTTGGTAAAGGAGAAAAACTCCTTTTTGCCTTGCACGGATACGCCGAAAATGCGATTGCTTTTTTGACTCTATCAGAATCATTATCCGAAAGCTACACGATTATTGCTTTAGACTTACCTTTTCACGGAGAGACTACCTGGCGATCAAAAAGCTTTAGGCCGGAAGATATCCAAGCAATTATTGAGTTAATCTTAGTAAAGGAAAAGCAAGGTTCTTTTTCGTTGATGGGCTATAGCTTAGGGGGAAGATTAGCCTTAATGATGGTTGATCATTTTGATAGTAATCTTCAGGAACTATGGTTAATTGCACCGGATGGTTTGGAAAATCGTTGGGTTGATCGAATGATGAAAGTACCTTCTTTTTTGCGGAATAAGTTATATCATTGGGTAGAACAACCCGATTGGCTCATCAACTTTTCGAAGCTACTCTATCGCTGGAAACTCGTTACAGGATTTGTGCCTAAGTTTCTACAATCGGAACTATCTACACCCGCTCGCCGAGATCGTGCTTTTGGAATTTGGGCTTCACTTGACCATTTTCACTTAATGCCATTGTCAAAATTAAAAAGTAAATTGATCGAGCGAAAACTCCCCGTAAAACTGTTTTTCGGCAAGAAAGATAAAATTATCCCCGCTCATTTAGGAACGAGCTTGTCTAAAGGTGCTAAACATATTGAATTTCAACTGCTAGAAGGCGGACATCATTTTCTTTACGCGAGTTTGAATAAATATTTGCTTTCACAGCAAACATGAAAAAGCCTTGAACGAATCAACGTTCAAGGCTTTTTGTAAGAATATTTTAAAACAATTTTGTCTTAGTACTTACTTCAAATTTACCTTTGCACCAGCAGAAATGGAAAAAGTATTGATACGATCTTTATTCGGTCCTAATCGTTCTTCTGAAATCTGAATAAAATGATGATAAGAAGGCTGGAAAAATAAACTCCAGCGGGGAGAAAGTATATGTTCAATGCCTAAACCAAGATTAGTGGTAAAGTAGCTATTTTCCATAAAGTTACCACCTTCCAATAAGCCGTCAGGATATTTTTTATTGTCTAAGGCCAAAGGTTCATCTAAATTCGCTTTGAAGTTATTGAAGCCTCGCGCAGAAGCATTTGTTAAGAAAGTCTGCTGACGATCGTAGTTGGCTTGAATCGCCATATATAAAAAAAAACCAGAAAGAACATAAGTATGCCATTTGCCAAATTTCGCAAAAGTATAACGTAAGTTCAAAGGAACTTTAAGTACGTTGAGTTCTATATCTTTCAATTCATCAATGAGTAAATATTCCAACCCATTGCCAAGTCCCACAATCTCACTAAGATTTTGGGTATACTTATTAACCGCAAAAGAAGCGCCTGTTTCTAACTCAAATCTCGTAAAGCGAAAGCCCAAACTAAAGCCAGCACTATAGCCAATTGCGGTGCGAATACCTGCTTCATTTTCAAATAGAACATCGTAAGGAGTTAGTACGTAATTATAATCCATGGTACTGAACATCCCAAAACGTAAACCCGTTTGTTTCAACTTAGGTAAAGTATACGCTAAGTTTTTTTCTTGCATTTGTTTTTCATTAGCAACGAGTGGTAGTAAGGCTTGCTTACCAATAGGAAGAATATCTTGCGAAAATCTTTCCGGAGCATTTGATAAATTAGCCGCATTTTTTTCCAGTGCTGGAAAAAGCGTTTCTGATTGAGTATTACTTTGAGAAAGATATTGTTGTTGAGAAGAATTAGTCTTTTTATCTTGAGGTACAACAGTTACGGGCGTCAACAACTTGGTCGATACTTTAGGTAATTCTGCAAATTGCTTAAAGCTTGCGAGTGGAGCCGTGGTTGTAGGGCTCGGATTGGTTCCTATTATACTTGGGGTAGAAGAACTAGTAGAAGCTTTAGATACAATACTAAGGTTTTCTGCTTTTGAAGCGTTAGCTTTTCCTTGTTTTACTAATTGTTGACTTTCCTTTGTCGATGCAGCATCAGCATTGGTTAATGCGATTGTTTCTACGTCTTCGGTTGTCGTAGGCACAAGTTGAGCCTTTGGCATTTCAACGCTAGCCTTATTAGTTTGATTTTCAATAGGACGAGCTTGCTGCTCATGATTAGTCATGAATTGTACGAAAGTAAAGATGGCTAAGCTCATCAAAGCTAACTCTATTACTTTATACTTGTAAATCTTTCTACGCCAAGAGAAAGCATCGTCCAGCTTTTGACTCATCAACTGCCAGTGAGATTCTTGGTAAGGAACCTCCATTTCATTGAGCTTGTCGTGGACAACACCATCAAAATAGAGATCTTCCAGTTCTGGTTCGGTAGCGGGATTACTATCTAGGTCGAGGCGCTGCTCGAAGGCACTCCAATCACTAGGGAAAAAATCCCCCTCCAAGTCTTGCAACTTTTCTCTTATCTTTTTATCAAAATGCTTATTTTCCATACCCAATAAACTTACTCGAAAGTATTGCCTTTAATTTTAATCTTGCTTTAACTAAATTAGATCGAGAAGTACTTTCGGTAATACCGAGTTGTCCCGCGATCTCTCTGTGTGAATATCCTTCAATTATGTATAGGTTGAAAACGGCACGGTAAGCTGGTGAAAGCGTTTGTACCGCACTTAGAATTTCTTTTTCGGTACATTGACTAACCGCATCGGCATCATTAGTACTAAGATGATACGCAGTATCTAAATCCTCTGTACGTTTACGAATACTCTTGCGATAAAAATCAATGGAAGTGTTCACCATGATCCGCCGAATCCAAGCAGAAAGAGAAGTTCCTGTTTGATATTTCTCCAAATTTCTAAAGACTTTGATAAAGCTTTCATGAAGAATATCTAGTGCGTCTTCCCGATTGTTAGAATAGCGAAGACATACCCCCATCATCTTGCTATAGTGATCTTCATATAGCTTTTTTTGTGCCCAGCGTTCTTTATTGATGCAGGCGGAGATAAAATCTTTTTCTTCGTGTTGCAATTGCAAAGCAATTTCCATCGGTGAACAATTTAATAAAGTTAGCCCTAAAAACCGGAAATTACAACTTAACAAAAGGGGAATTCTCTTTCGTTTTCGTCTCTATAACAAATAATCAAAGGTAAAACGCGCTGCGAGTAAGAATTGCTGCTTCGCTCGGAAGTAGTGTTTAATGTATGGTAAGATAACTTCCTAGTTTGATTACTAATTTTCGTTTAAAGCATCCTTGAATTTGCTATTATCCCAATTTAATCTTGGGCATTCATCTTTGCTTTAGTTTTTAAGGATCATCCAAATTGGATGGAATGCTGACGATAGACTATTCTATGCAAATAGAAGCCTATGTTAGCAAGTATATTTAAATTGGCATTTTCTATGAGGAGATATATCGGGTTGACTTCCGACTCACTTAATATTGATTATCCAGACTATTTATTTTAGTAAACGATAAAGCCGTCTGGTTTCTTAAATGTAAGCATAAAAATAGATTTTTGGGTGATAGTTTTATCGCTTAACCGAATTTTAACACAGAAAAAGCAACTAGTTGACGTAATTTCCCTTAAAGTAGCATTTTGCTATCGGGAAGAAAAAACCAAAATGGTCTTAAATTAATGACATTTAATACGCAAATAGCTTACATTTTGAATGAAAAAAATTATATTTGTGATTATTATGAACGATTTTGATAATTTGATTACCTAAGACTTGAACACGAAATTTAAGTTTCGTTTTTTTGTGGGGTCAACTCAAGAAAAATTGTTTTTTAAACTATTTAGCAGGCTAACGATCGTAGAGCTGAGTTTATTCTGTTTTATCTAAATCTGCTTTCGATCCTTACGATAGAATTTCAAAATATGGCAAATAAAAAAATAGAACAAAAGGAGCCGCCTATCTCTTCCACCCACACAGAAGAAGGTATGATTACCTTATCGGGGATGTATAAGGATTATTTTTTAGATTATGCTTCTTACGTTATTCTTGAACGTGCGGTTCCTTATATTGGTGACGGTTTGAAGCCCGTGCAACGCCGAATTTTGCACGCACTAAAAGAGATGGATGACGGTCGATTTCATAAGGTAGCCAACGTTATCGGACAAACTATGCAGTTTCACCCTCACGGAGATGCTGCTATCGGTGATGCACTTGTCAACCTAGGGCAAAAAGATTTGCTGATTGATTGTCAAGGAAACTGGGGAGATTACCGTACGGGAGATCGAGCGGCAGCGGCTAGATATATTGAAGCACGATTGACTAAGTTTGCCTTGGATGTCGCTTTTAATGGTCAAACCACCGAATGGCAAATTTCTTATGATGGTCGGAAAAATGAACCGGTTAATCTTCCAATGAAATTTCCATTGTTGCTTTCGCAAGGCGTAGAAGGAATTGCCGTAGGACTTTCCACCAAAATTTTACCACACAACTTCGTAGAGTTAATTAAAGCTTCTATTAAAATCTTGCAAGGAAAAAAAGTAAAGATTTATCCTGATTTCTTGACGGCGGGCTTTATTGATGTCAGTGAATACAACGGTGGAAAACGTGGCGGTCGGGTAAAGGTGCGAGCCAAAGTGGAACAGTTAAACAAAAGTACCCTCGTGATCAGAGAGTTGCCTTACGGGGTTACGACGAATAACCTGATCGAGAGTATTGTTAAAGCCAATGATAAGGGGAAAATCAAAATCAAAAAGGTTGTAGATAATACAGCTAAAGACGTAGAAATTTTGGTTGATTTAGCACCAGGGGTGTCGCCAGACGTAACGATCGATGCACTGATGGCTTTTACGAATTGTGAAGTTTCTATTTCTCCTAATGCTTGTGTCATTATTGATGATAAGCCTTGCTTTATGGACGTCAACGAAATCTTGCGCTTGAGTACGGAGAGTACCAAAGATCTGTTGAGACAAGAGCTAGAAATTAAAAAAAGCGAACTAGAGGAAAAATGGCACTTTTCAAGTTTAGAAAAAATCTTCATTCAAAATAGAATATACCGAGAGATTGAAGAGTGTGAAACTTGGGAAGCAGTAATTTCTACCATCGACGAAGCACTGAAAAAATATGTTATTGCGCCCGGAGAGAAAGCTAAACGGGGCGATAAACGGATTAAATTACTTCGAGCTATTACGCAAGATGACATTACTAGATTGACGGAAATTCGGATTAAGCGAATTTCAAAATATAATTCTTTCAAAGCAGACGAATTAATCGAAAAGATTGAAGCAGAACTGAAGCAAGTTAAACACGATTTGGTGCATTTGACGGAGTTTTCTGTTGCTTACTTCGAACGTTTGTTAGTTAAGTATGGAAAAGGAAGAGAACGCAAAACGAAAATTACCACTTTTGATACTATCAAAGCGACAGAGGTGGTCGCTAATAATTCGAAGCTTTACGTAAATCGTAAAGATGGTTTTATTGGTTACGGCATGAAAAAAGACGAGTACATTTGTGAGTGTTCTGATATTGATGATATTATTGTGATTCGCGCCGATGGTGTTTTTCAGGTCTCTAGAATTTCTGATAAGGTTTTCATGGGGAAGAATATTCTGCACGTAGCTGTTTGGAAAAAAGGAGATGAACGGACAACTTACAACCTCGTCTACGTTGATAGTAAAACAGGGCGTTCGTTCGCAAAACGATTTAACGTTACAGCGGTCACGAGAGACAAAGCGTACCATTTGACCAAAGGAAATCCAAAGTCTAAAGTTCATTACCTGACAGCTAATCCTAATGGAGAATCTGAAATTGTAACGGTACAACTTTCTCAAGGATGCACCGCAAAGAAAAAGGTTTTTGATTTTAACTTTGATGATATTGCGATTAAGGGGCGAGGTACACAAGGGAACGTTTTAACGAAATATCCAGTTCGGAAAATTACACAGAAAGAAGCCGGTAAATCGACTTTAGGGGCACAAAAAGTGTGGTTAGACGAAGTAAGTTGCCGGTTAAATACTTCGGAGCGAGGACGCTACTTAGGGGAATTTGATACGGGAGATGATCTTTTTGCTTTGTATAAGGATGGAAGCTACGAAGTGCTCGATTACGACTTGATGAAAAAATTCGATCCAAAAGAATTACTTTATCTCGGTAAGTTTGAGGAGAAACTTGTGGTAAGCGCGATGTACTACGATGGTAATAAAGGTTGGACGATGGTGAAACGCTTTCATATCGAAACGCAAAAAAATAATCAACGCTATAGTTATATCACAGACCATAGAAGCTCTAAGTTAATGTTTGCTACAATCCAAGATGAGGCGAAAATTGCTTATACGATGAAAGTGAAGTCTCAAAAAATGGACGGAGAAATTAACCTGTCAGAATTTATTGATGTAAAAGGGTGGAAAGCACTGGGAAATAAATTGAGCGATCAACGGCTGACGGGCATCAAAGAAATTGAAGCTGAGGGGACGAAGGCGAAGTTGAAAGCAGGAGATAGTATCGATCTTGATGTGAAGCCGGGTGGACAAACAAAAATTTTCTAATCCTTTTTGATAAAAGAACTTTAAAAAAAGCCCCTTACTTACAATAGTGTAAGTGAGAGGCGAAGGTCTAAAAAACTAAACATTCTTAATGCCCTTGCTTTTGCCAAGGGCTTTATTTTTTTGAAGTATTGGCAATTGGGTTTCAATCGCTTTACCTATCTATTGTTCTTTCATTTTCTAAATAATTGCTGATGCTAAGTTGAGGAATTTCGCACTAGTGGTCAATTACGTTTATGATGTAAACTTCCATAAAAAAAGTCCCATCTACACGAGTAGAATAGGACTGTATTGAGAGGTGATACAAAGCTTATGGACTTGACAACAAAGGTAGCGTTGTTGTCAATGCTAATCTTTCTATTTCAAAAGGATTTATCTTAGTCTTTGATTTTTACAATGCGAGTCGTTTTGACTTTTCCGTTGACTTCTATCACGCAGTCATATATGCCTGCGGTAAGTTGATCCGTAGGGAAGGAAAAGTTGTATGCCCCAGCAGTATGGAATGCTGCTCGTTTTAAATATTGTGCTTCTTGTGTAAGGGGATTATAAAGTGTAATATTGACGGGTCCATCTTGCGGTAGTGTATAGCTTAAGTTTGTATATTGATCTGCAGGATTTGGGAAACTCTTTATTTTTAGGGCTCCCATTAGTGTATTGCTATTTGAACGTTTGTCTTTTTCCGTTTCTTTGGTGAAACCTTCGCAATTACAGGTAGAAGGGGTGAAATCTACTTCGACAACAGTTGTTTTGTTAAAATATACCATCACACCTTTATTGGTGACAATTGTTTCACAAACCCCCTGAATACCGAGATTATATGGTTGGTCTGGATCAGTAGGACTGGTGCAATAATTCAAGCCGTGAACGCGAGGAGCCGTATAGCTATTTTGATCATGTACAAAATCTAAAGACAGGTAACGAATTTCGTTCGTAGCGGTCATGGCTGTGATGTTCAGGTTATACTTCGTACTGACGCAAGGTCTAGTAAAAGGAACAAAAATGGTATTGAAAAGGTCGCGGTGCGTGTTGTGTTGACTAACAACTCCTCCTGCATTGCAAGTGCATAACATATAAGGAGGTGGAATATCGGAGCGCAAAACATCTTTGTCGACGATGATAAAATTAAAGGAACGGTCTGCTAACATCAGATTGAAACCACCTTTAGAATCTTCTAAACCAATCCCCTGAAATGCAAATAGAAAAGGGTCTGCGGGTAGAAAATTGAGTATCACAGAATCTACTTGGATGTTATCAATACGCTCGGCTACGCCGGTTCTTAAATTGAAATATTGGACATTGACGTGTTTTACAGAAGGCATATGTTCCCAGTGGAAGCTAACACTAGTAGGCGTCATGTATCGAATATTCGGTTGGGGCAGTTCAAGCTCACTATTGTAATTACTTGATAACTCATTGGAAAGCATGGCATAAACGTCAAAAAGATCTGCTTGAATAATATTGCCATAGCGGTAATCAAGGTGTTGCATAACTTCGTTAGCAGAACTGGGCTTGAAAGGGATTTTGGCTTGTGCCCAGAGGGTGGAATATCCTACACCCGCAAAGAAAAAGACAAATAGAATAAGTCGGTTAGTTAAATTCTTCATAAGTTAGTTTAGTTTTTTAGTACCTTGTAAGATAAGTTATTTGAGCGTTTTAAACGCTACTTTTGTATCAAGCTTGAGTAAACACGGCCAATTTGTAAATCAGTAAATGGAAGACTTGGCAATGATGGAAGCAAAAGCAGGTAAAACGCAAATAATCTTAACATACCAATGTATTTAGTTAGCATTGAATGAACTGCCTTTACCGTAATACCGTTAGGAAGTACGCGGTAGATCTAATTCAAATAAATTCTACTGAATTTGCAATAAGTTAGTGTAATTGTTAGTGGTAAAAGGGATAAGTATCTACATCATAGATTAAGTAAACTTCAAAATGAAGGGTTAATTACGCTACGATGTATTAAGGGGTAATTTTAAAGATGAGTTAAAGATACGCTGAATAAGGGCTAAATTCTATTACATTTTTTCTTAATTCTCTCCCAAATAATATAAAGCATGGCATTTTTATTTTAGACTTTTGATTAGAAATGATCTAAGTCGTTCACGAAAAATGAGCATTAATTTAACTTTGTGAATGACTTAAGGAAAGACTTAGTACCCATTTTTGAAAAGAACTTCAATGTACTAAGTCGTAAAGCCAGTCTATTAATTACGACCTTAACTATGCACAAAAGTAAATTATTGAGTATTATTAAAGTGCTCAAGAAAGACGAATTGGCAAAATTTGATCTTTTCTTGGCTTCTCCTTATTTTGTTAATGGAGAACGTCGTCGAGATGCAATCTTGCTTTTTAAGATTATTAGCGCCTGCTTTCCTTCTTTTGATCAAGAACTCCTGAGTAAAGAAAATATTCACCAAGCACTATTCCCCGATCAAACTTTCAAAACGGCCAAATTAGATAAGGTCATGACGAGCCTTCTGAAACTCCTTAAGCGTTTTATTAGTGTCCATTACGCTACGTTGAAAGAACAAGAAGTGGAAGAAATGTTGATCCAAGCTAGGTTTTATCGACAGCGAGAATTAGGAGATAGTTTTCATCAAACGATTAAGCAATTGCGTAAAGCGTTAGATCAACAAGAAACGAAAGACAAAAAATATTATTATTATCGCTTTCAGACAGAACGAGAGCTTTCAGAATATCAAAGTTTTTACAATAAAAGAAAAGAAGATCTCAACCTGCCAAGTACCCTCAAAAGTTTAGATGTATATTACTTAATTACCAAACTAGAATATGCTTGTTGGTTACTCGCACAAAATAAATTCCAGATTCCTTTAGAAGTGAAAAATAGTTTGGCGCCCTTTAAAACGATTCCTACCTTAGGCTATCTCGAAAGTTATTTAGACCTTCCGATTGTAGCTATTTACTACCAGGCATTTATGCTCTTGCAAGAAGCAGAAAATGATAATGCTTTTTACAAATTGAAAGCCTTGCTCATTCAGCACGAAGATTTATTGCCGATTGATCAACTCAAACCGCTACAAGCGTTATGTCGAAATTTTTGTGTGCGACAATACAACAAAGGACAAAAAGGATTTTTGAAGGAAGCATTTGATTTGTATAAACTTCATCTAAAAAAAGATTACCTTTCCTACCACGGAGGGTTGCTGCAAAGTACCTTTAGAAATATTGTTGCTTTTGGCTTGAAGTTAGGAGAATTCGATTGGGTATATAATTTCTTAGCCGCGTATAAAAATCGAATTGTAGGGACGAATCATCCGCAGGATAGCTACGAATTTAACCTAGCTAGTTACTATTTTGCCATTCAGGATTACGACCAAGCTTTGACTTGTTTAGTAGATCATTACGAAGATTTTTATTATAAAATTATTGCAAAACGACTTGAAATAAAGATCTTTTTTGAAACTAATTCCACGATCCTTGATGCTAAAATGGATGCCTTCAAAATTTTTATTTATCGACTTTCCAAAAAAATGATTTCTGATATTCAACGACAAGGAAATAATAATTTTATTGACGTCTTGCGACAAATTAGAAATCCTAAAACCAAAGGCAATGAACAAAGAATAGGAAAAATTGCTTTAAAGATTAACGAACTTAAAGTCATTGCCGAAAAGGAATGGCTCATGGAAAAATTAGAAAACTCTAAATCGTAAGGTCGTTCATTCGTAAAGTTAACGTTAGCTGTACGGTAAAGAATGATGCCTTTAGATGATACGCGATTATGACAACGGAAGATTATAAAAAATTATTACCAACCTTACCGAAAGATCCGGGGGTTTATAAGTTTATTGGACCGGAAGGAATTATCCTTTACGTGGGTAAAGCTAAAAACTTAAAGAACCGTTTAGCGTCTTACTTTGGAAGTAAAAAACACCATAGCCAGAAGACAAAAACGCTGGTTAAAAAAGCTGCTCATTTCGAATATACAATCGTCGAAACAGAACAGGATGCCTTATTGCTAGAATGTACATTGATCAAAAAATATCAACCTCGTTATAATGTGATGTTGAAAGATGGTCGAACTTATTCCTATATCTGTATCAAAAAAGAACGCTTCCCACGTGTCTTTCTCACTCGGCGAGTTATCAAAGACGGCTCGTCATACTTTGGTCCTTATCCTTCAAAATATCGAGTAGGAATCATTTTAGAATTAATCAAAAGTCTTTTCCCATTACGGACGTGCAACTTTAATCTTAGTCAAGAAAACATCGAAAAAGAAAAGTTTAAGGTTTGTTTAGAATACCACATTAAAAATTGTAAAGGACCTTGCGTCGGTTTCGAAGAAGAAAAAGAATATCATGATAAAATTGAGCAAATAAAAAATATTCTAAAAGGAAATTTTAAGAGTGTAAAGGACTACCTCTACGCAGAAATGGATCATTATGCGAAGTTGATGGAATTTGAAAAAGCCCAAATGGCGAAAGACAAACTTAGTGCTTTTGAAGATTACCAAGGAAAGTCTACGGTCGTCAGTACTACAATTCGCAATGTAGATGTTTTTTCCATCGCTTCGGACGAAAAACAAGCGTATGTGAGTTACCTCAAAATTGTGAATGGCTCCATTATTCATACCTATATTCTGGAAATGACGAAAAATCTAAATGACGTAGAAAAAGATTTGTTGAGTTATGCGATTACAGACTTGCGTGAAAAATTTTCTAGTACTGCCGAAGAATTAATTTTACCCTTTCGGGTGAATTTGACGGAAGAAGGTTTGAAGGTCATCGTTCCTAAAATTGGCGACAAGAAAAAATTGCTAGAACTTTCGGAAAAAAATGTTAAATACTTCTTGTTGCAAAAACAAAAGCAGCAACTTAGTAAATTGAATAAGCAAGGTTCCGCAGAGCGTATCTTACAGACGTTAAAAAATGATTTACAAATGGAAGAAGTGCCCTTCCACATAGAGTGTTTTGATAATTCTAATATTCAGGGTGCTTATCCCGTTGCGTCTTGTGTCGTTTTTCGAAATGCAAAACCCGCCAAAAAAGATTATCGCCATTTTAATATCAAAACGGTCGAAGGACCTGACGATTTTGCGTCGATGGAAGAGGTTGTTTTCCGACGGTACAAAAGAATGTTAGACGAAGGGAAAGACTTGCCTCAATTGGTAATTATTGATGGTGGTAAGGGGCAGTTGAGTTCGTCAGTGAAGAGTTTGAAGAAGCTAGGGATTCTAGATCAATTGACGGTGATCGGAATTGCAAAAAGATTGGAGGAAATATTTTTTGCTAATGATCCCGTGCCCTTGTACATCAATAAAAAATCAGAATCGCTTAAACTTATTCAGCAGGCTAGAAACGAAGCTCACCGTTTTGCGATTACTTTTCACCGGAATAAACGATCTAAAGATTTTACGAAAACGGAATTGACGGAGATTGCAGGTATTGGAGAAAAGACTTCAGAAAAACTCCTGACTCATTTCAAATCGGTCAAAAAAATCAAGGAAGTTCCGGAGGCAGAATTGACGACGCTAATCGGCAAAGCTGCCGCTCAAAAAATACGTAAACATTTCGACCAGCAAAAAACGTAATCGGGCGGAAAGCCCTCAACTGAAACGAAGTAACTCTGGGACCGTTTTAATGCCTAGTTTACTTCCTTACGTTGCAAACAATTGATCAATATCTTTAAAAGCTTTAAACTCTAGCGCATTGCCTGAAGGGTCAAGAAAAAACATCGTTGCTTGCTCGCCCACCTGCCCCGCAAACCGAATGCAAGGCTCAATCACAAATTCTATCTGCTGTACTTGTAAACGTTTTGCCAACGTCTCCCAATCTGCCCAATCGAGTACCACTCCAAAATGCGGCACCGGAACCGCTTTTCCATCTACGGAATTGTGAGTTAATTTTACTTCCATGTCAGCTTGTAAATGTGCGACAAACTGATGCCCAAATAAGTTGAAATCTATCCAATGATCGCTACTTCGCCCTTCTGGACAAGCTAAGGTTTCGCCGTAAAATTTTCTCGCGGCATCAAGATCATGGACGGGGACTGCTAAGTGAAAAGGACGAAGCGTTTTCATATTTATTTATTTATTTATAATTGTTGGTTGTGTTTTGCCATAGCACGTTCCCCCATACTTCTTAATTCAGTATGGTACGCCGCTCCAATTTTTTTCTCGAGGACATTTCCTTTTTGATCGATAAATAAAAGTGTTGGATAAGTATTGACTTGGAATAGAAAAGCTAAATTGATACCATTATCCTTTTCTCCATTTACTTTATAGCTGATAAAGTTTTTATTCATAAATTTTCCAATTTCCCGATCAGGAAAAACATCTTCGTCCATCATTTTGCAAGGCAAACACCAACTGGTATAAAAATCCACAAACACTAACTTATTTTCTGCTTCTGCTTTAGATAATATTTTAGTTAACGTCGGCGATTTCGTAAACTGAACACCGTATTTTGTCTTAGTTGATTTTGGGGAACTTGCCGTCGATTTCTTCGAACTTTTACAACTTGAAATAAACAAGGGCAAAATTAGGAAAGATAAGAATAAGAACTTTTTCAAATTTAGTAGATTTTATATTTACTTTTGCTAAAGTTAAGTTGTGTTTGATGCAAGGGATTCACTTACGTGGAAAAAGATCAGCAAAAGTGTTAGTTATCGGATGTAATAATAATTCCAAGATAAACGCTTTTTGGATAGTATTAAGTATATGCCGACTAGTATTAATACGTAGTTTTTCTCAAACCAATGAAGCTTAAGTAATATTGTAGTTTTTCAAGCTAAAAAACGTGGTTTAAAGTCAATAATTACCACTTACCTGAGTACTAAAATAATGTCAAAATCAATGGCTATCAAAAGTATTTTAATTGCCCGTACCGATAAGATTGGTGACCTCGTATTGTCGGTGCCTAGTTTTTACATGATTCGCAAAATGTATCCTTCTGTGAAGCTAGGTGTTTTGGTAAGAAATTACAACTACGGGATTGTTAAAAACTTGCCATATATCGACGAAGTGATTAAAATTGATGATTATGAGGAAAAAGCTTTAGTTAAAAAAATCAAAGCTTTTCAAGCAGATGCTTTTGTCGCGCTCTTTTCGAATAGCTTTGTCGCAAAACTTGCCCGCAAATCTGGCGCATCAATTCGGGTAGGACCATACTCTAAAATAAGTTCTTTTTTTGCTTATAATCGCGGGTTACGACAAAAGCGTTCTGTGTCCGTCAAAAACGAAGCGGCTTATAACCTCGATTTAGTTCGAAGCCTAGATCCATCACGTTTCGATAATTGCTACGAAGTCAATACGAATATTTTCTACGAAAAAAGCCACGCTGCCGTAGCGCAGCAATTTTTAAAGGAAAACGATATTTCAGGTAAAATACTAATCGTTCATCCTTTCATGGGCGGTTCTGCCAAAAATATAACGGATGATCAGTACGTCGCCTTGCAACAAAAAATCGTAGAAAAATTTCCCGGTATTACAATTATCATTACCTGCGCTAAACCTGATGAAGTGCGTGCGCTAGCGATGCAAAAAAAACTGAACTATCTAAAAGTTTTTGTCTTTGCAAATGAAGGAAGTTTACTGAATTTAGCAGCGCTAATCGATCAAGGAAATGTATACATCGGCTCTTCTACTGGACCGACACATATCGCAGGTAGTTTGGGTAAGAAAATCATCGCCCTCTATCCCGCTAAAGCCTCACAATCGCCTACTCGATGGGGCGTTTTTGGAGATCAAGCAGACGTCGACTACGTTATTCCCGATCAAGATAATCCGCAAGAAAATTATCGCAATCCCTTTTTTGAAAGTTACGGTGAAGTACAACAACAGCAATTTTTGAATTTTTTAACTGAAAAGTGGTAGGTGCTCAATCAAAGTGCTATTCGATTTACTAAGTACTAACACAACTTAATGGTAAAAAAAATTTGTCTTAGTACTTAACTATTTATTATTTACGATTAAGCTCTCGCAAAAGCTCATACTTGCGATAGGTTTGATAAGCATCACTCCGACTAATAATCAAACCATTTCTTCCATCTAAAATACCCAATTTTAAAAAGTAGGTCTTGATAAAACGGATAATGGGCGAAAACCAAAGTTTTAAGGGGCCAACGCTTTTGCCTTGTGCGTGCAAATCCTCGGCTGCTAACTTAGCATAAATTTGCAATCTCGACGCGTGATCTTCTAAGCTATCATAAGAATAATGATAGAGAATACCTCGAAGTTTTTTAACTTTAAATTGAGCAGGAACGGCTAATATTTCGTGGACATAATCTCCTTCCCATTGAACTTCGTTTCGATTAAAAATTCGTTTCTTCCAATCTGGATACCAACCGCAATGTTTAATCCATTGCCCACAAAAATTATTGAGTCGATCAAGGGAATAAACGGTTTCCTTTTGCAAATCTAGCGTTTCAATGGATTGGACTAATTCTTTGGATAAAATCTCGTCAGCGTCAATAGATAAAATCCAATCATATTTGGCTTGCTGGTTACCGTAATTTTTATTTTGTGCATAACCCGCCCATTCCTTTTGAAAAACCCGAGCACCTAGGGCTCGAGCAACGTCAACCGTATCATCCGTACTAAAAGAATCTACCACGACGATGTCTTCGGTTAATTGCTGCGCGGCACGAATACATTTAGGAATATTTTCTCGCTCGTTATTGGCAATAATAACTACGGATAAAGCTTTCATGCCGACTAATTTTGGGGAGAATATTTTGCGAATGCAATAAAATGAGGATTGAGCAAATTCTCCTTATTGTAACGTAAGGGCTGTTGGGTAACTTGATCAATGACTGAACCGCCCGCTTCTTCCAAAATGATCTGAGCAGCACCCGTGTCCCATTCCATCGTTGGCGCTAAGCGAGGATAAATATGAGCCTTTCCGTCAGCAATAATTAAAAATTTAAGGGAACTTCCGGTTGCCACTAAATTTGGACTGGTGAATTGAGCAATGAAATTCGAAGTGCTTTCATTTAAGTGGGACCGAGAACAAACAATGTTGAGGGCGGCGTCCTTCATCTTGAAATTACTCGCAGCAAGCTGTTTTTCTTGTCCATCTTTAAGTAAAAAAGCACCTTCTCCTTTTACGGCCCAATACAATTCATCGCTACAAGGCGTATACACCACACCTAAAATGACCTGTTGCTGATGAATCAAAGCAATATTTACCGTAAATTCTCCATTCTTTTTGATAAACTCTTTGGTACCATCAAGTGGATCAACGAGCCAGTGGTATTCAAAATCTTTCCGCGTTTCATAAGGAATACTTTTATTTTCTTCTGAAATAATCGGAAATTGCTCGGGAAGTGCAGTGAGCGCTCGACAAATAATTTCATTTGCTCTTTGATCGGCAAGTGTCAAAGGAGATTGGTCAGCTTTTTGTTTTATTATAATTTGATCCGCGTGATAAATTGCTAAAATTGCTGCGCCAGCATCTTTAGCAATTGGAATAATCTTACGGACGAGTTTTAAAAGCTCCATAACTAGCGTTTAAGGGTAAAGCAACTTCAATATAAGCCGTTCAATTAATTTTGTGAATTACTTATTTGTTTATTTTTGCAAAGGTATTAAAATTATAGCAAGCAATAAGTTTTAGCCTTGGAAGTTCTTGTAGAATAAACTTTTTGTCTAGATATGGAGAGATCTGATTTAAATTTATAAAAATGAAGAAAGTCTTAGTAACGGGTGGCTGTGGCTACATTGGAAGTCATACCATAATTGATTTATTGAATCATGGTTTTGAAGTGATCTCGGTAGATAGTAACATCAATTCCGATCAATCTGCCTTGCAAGGCATTGAAGAAATTACGGGCACGAAAGTTAAAAATTATACTTTTGATCTTTGTGATTTAGAAAAAACACGTCTACTTTTTCAAGAAAATGAAGGAATTGTTGGAATTATTCACTTTGCCGCCTTGAAAAGTGTTGGCGAATCCGTCGATCAACCATTGCTTTATTTTAACAATAATTTGAATAGTTTACTCAATATTTTGCACTGCATGGAAGAATTTGCAGTGGAGCATTTGATTTTTTCTTCTTCTTGTTCTGTTTATGGAAATGCAAAAACATTGCCCGTGACCGAAGAAAGTCCGATGGAAGTGGCGGAAAGCCCTTACGCTCGAACCAAGCAGATGGGAGAACATATTATTAGTGATTTTTTGACGAAGCATCAGCATAGTAATGCAATCTTGTTGCGCTACTTTAATCCTGCGGGTGCACATGAAAGTGCTTTACTTGGTGAATCTCCGATTAATGCTGCCAGTAATTTGGTGCCCGTCATTACGGAAGTTGCCGCGGGAAGAAGAAAGGAATTGGTTGTCTTTGGAGATGATTATGATACACGGGATGGAAGTTGTGTAAGAGATTATATTCACATCATGGACTTGGCAAATGCGCATACGAAATCTTTGGAGTATTTACTCCGTGGAGATAACGAAGCGAACGGTGAAGTGTATAACCTTGCTATCGGAGAAGGGGTAACGGTGCTAGAAGCAGTTCATGCATTTGAAAAAGTTACCGGACAAAAGTTAAATTATCGTATCGGTCCCAAAAGAGCAGGAGACGTAGTTTCAATCTACGCCAATTATGCTAAAGCCGCAGAAAAACTGGCTTGGGAGCCAAAACGAAACATTGAAGATATTATGCGTACAGCTTGGGCTTGGGAGCAACGACGAACTAGTGCCAAAATGGAAACGGCAGGAGAAGAATAGACTCAGTTGTACCCGCAAAACTTTAGCGTAGTCTCGATTGAGCATTACTGTTGATACCGTGAAATTGGTGTTTTTGGATATTTGCTGTAGCGAAATTTCACCATATTGTTCATCGGTATTCATTTTCTGATTTTTGTTTAATTCAATTTATATTCCGATATTTGTACAAGCCATATTGATGATTTGGCTTGTATAAAAATATGTCTATGGGTTAAATTTAAGAGAACAGTCATAGGGTATCCATAGTATATTGCCTTACCGAATCTTATGGTTCGGTAAGGTTATTTTTTTCTTAGGAGTATGGCTCGTTGTAAAACTTTAATTGGAAAAGCGGACACTTCAGGAATTTCTTCGTCTCCTCGTTGCGTATTGCCAGTGACTTGCACGGGCGTGAGGCTACCAGAAATAATTTCCCATACCAATTGACCTTCTCGGAGTGCAGTACTCGTTAGCAACATATTACCGGCAACAGAAAAGCGTTGGTAAAATTGTTCGCCTAATAAAAAAGCATCTAAGCCAATCGAATTTTGTTCGTCAATCAGATAGTGTCCCTGAGTTGGGTCTACGGGGACGAGCAAATAATCTCGCTTACCTTTTATTTTATCCTCACCGTAAATAATGGTCCAACTGTACAAATCGGCACTATCTAATGGCAAAATGTGTAACTCCATCGGTAAGGTTTGTACAAGTCCTGTTGCATTATGAATTTTCAATTCTCCGACCCAAATTCCTTCCCAAGTTTGGGGAAAGCTTAAACTATCTTCTTGCAGTAAAGAAAGCCTTTGTTTGCTATGAAAATGATTCAAATTCTGCTCAGCGGAAGCTTGGAACTGAAAAAGAATGAAAAAAAATAGTAATATGTGTCGCATTGGAACTAGATTTGATATGTATTAAGGAAAGTTTCTAATCATAACGTTTAATAACGAAGCTTCTTCTAAACTCAAGTCAGTATACAGAAACTACTGCTAAAAATGTTAATCGTCTTATGAAAACATTAATTGAAAAATATTTTATCGCGCTATTATTTTTACAAAAAGAAAAAATATCTTCTTCGGTTTACCAAAGATACGTAGGACAAATTAAGGGTGCAAGTGCTTTGATTTTTACCTTGCTTTTCACGACGATGAGTTGGGCGCAAGAAGCTTATTTTCAGCAAGCCGTTGCGTACGATATTGAAGTGAGTTTAGACGATAAAACCCACGAACTGAAAGGAATTGTCGATATTGATTATACGAATAATTCGCCAGATGAACTTGCTGAGATTTATATGCACCTTTGGGGTAATGCTTACAAAAATCAGCAAACTGCTTTCGCAAAGCAACAAATACAGCATCATGACCCTTCTTTCTATTTTGCGGAGGATCAGCAACTTGGTTATTACAAAGCATTAGATTTTTCAGTCGATGGTCAACAAGTTAGTTGGAGTTTAGATAAAAAGCATATTGATATTGCTATACTGACGTTAGAGAAACCATTACAACCCGGCGAAAAAATTCAAATTAGTACTCCCTTTACTTTAAAATTACCCGCTTCTTTTTCTCGTTTAGGTCACGTTAATCAATCTTACCAAATTACACAGTGGTATCCTAAACCTGCGGTCTATGATCAAGAAGGTTGGCATCCGATGCCTTATTTAAACCTAGGAGAGTTTTATAGTGAATTTGGTAATTTTGATGTAAAAATTACGCTTCCCGAAAATTATGTAGTTGGTGCTACAGGAATGTTGCAAACACCTTCGGAACAAGCCTTTTTGGAAGAAAAAATAAAAACTAGCGCGGGGCAATTGTCTACTGGAATGGAAAAAACGGATAAACAGATTACTCAAAATTTGATGTTGCTAGATACCTTTCCACCATCCAGTGCAAAACTCAAAACGATTCGTTTTACAGCATCTCAAGTACATGATTTTGCGTGGTTTGCCGACAAAAGGTTTTTGGTTCAGCGAGGACAGACAGCATTACCTTCGGGTAAGAAAATTGACATTTGGGCAATGTTTACCCATGCGGAGAAAAATCTTTGGGCAGAAGCATTGACTTACCTCGATCGATCTTTAAAATATTATAGTGAACGGGTCGGCGAATATCCTTATCCTCAGGCGACTGCGGTATATAGTCAGTTAAGTAAAGGTGGCGGTATGGAATATCCAATGATTACTTTGATTGGAGAAGAAGGAAATGCAGCGTCTTTAGATGCGGTGATTACCCATGAAGTAGGGCACAATTGGTTTTATGGAGTTTTAGCTTCCAACGAGCGGGATCATGCGTGGATGGACGAAGGATTAAACTCTTATTATGAGGAAGCTTATCTGAGACAGTATTATCTATCTGAAGAAGAAAATTCGGGAAACCAAGTAGGAAGTAGTGAGGTGCTTGATTTGTTGAGCACAACTAATCAGTATCGCAGTTTGGCTAGACTGAATTTTGATGTTGCTCCAGACGCACCCGTTGAGGAAATGAGTCGTGCCAATTATTTTGTGGCGAGTTATGATAAACCTATTATGATTTTAAAAATACTGGAGGCTTATTTAGGTCGAGCAAAATTTGATCAAGCGATACGTCGCTATTATGAAACTTGGCAATTCAAACATCCTCAGCCAAAAGATTTGCGCCAAGTTTTAGAAGCAGAAACGGGGGAAGACTTAACTTGGTTTTTTGAAGATTTAATTCAAACGAATAAAGAAATAGATTATAAACTCAAAACGGTCAAAGCAAACGAAGGTTGGCAATTAACGGTAGAGAACAAAGCAGAAATTAATGCCCCTTTTTCTGTTTCAGGGATGAAAGAGGGAAAGCTCATTCAAACGAAATGGTATAAAGGATTTTCGGGAGTGCAAGATATTAACTTTGGTGCGGGAGATTACGATTTGATTGGCGTGAACATCGATCAAGAAATGCCTGAAGTGAATCAAGCGGATAATATTAAAAAGACCTCCGGCTTACTTAAATCTGTCGCTCCCATTGCACCTAAATTTATTTACGGAAGAGATAATCCACTCAAGTCTGAGTTTAATATTATGCCGCTTTTCGCTTGGAATAATTACGATAAATTTATGCTGGGCGCTTTGTTTCATAATAAAGGAGACGTTGAAAAACGGTTTGAATATGGCATCGCTCCATTGTACTCTTTTGTGACGAAAGATGTACTAGGTACTGCTCATTTAAAGTATAATTTTTTTCCTGAAAGTAATAGCATTGATCGTATCAGTCTCGCCTTGAATGGGAAAAGTTTTCATGAAAATTATAATCCAAGATTTGACTACGACCTTAAATATTATCGACTTGCACCGAGTGTAACCGTAGTTTTAGGCACGGGAGCAAATAGCAATACGGTACATACGATACAAGCCAAAAGTATCTTGCTCGCTACCGAAAGTCCTGAGCTTTCTTTTGTTGATGGAGAAGTCGTCTATGATGGTAATGAATTAGAGCAGACAATGATTAATCGGTTGACCTATAAGTTAGAAAACTATCGTTTAATCAATCCTTATGGGGTACTGTTGACTTTAGAGCACCAAGCTTACGAACGCTTAGAGATCAGTTCAGAAAGCTACTTGAAAGCGAGCCTAGAATTAAAAACGAGTTACCTTTACCAAGCGGACAAATACATTGATATTAGAATTTTTGCTGGTGGCTACCTTAGTAATACGCGCGATACGACGAATACTTATTTTAATGAATTGACAAGAGGTTCTTACAGTACCACGGCGCAAGGTTTTACAGATTATGGCTATGATGATTTTTATTTTGGTCGCTCAGAGCAAGAAGATATTTGGTCACAACAGGTAAGTATTCGGGATGGCGGCTTGAAAAATGCCTTTGGCGGTGCTTTTAATATTGGCTTATCTAACCAACTGGTATTATCCCTCAATATGAAAGCCGACTTGCCCGTTAACTTACCTTTTGGTTTGCCATTAAAGCCTTATTTTGATCTTGCGTATTTTAAGAAATTTAAAGAAGTAGAATTGACGAACCAACTCGTTTATAGTGGTGGAGTAATGTTGGAGTTTTGGAAAGAATCAGTCGGTGTTTATATTCCAATTTTTAATTCTAAAAATCTTCGAGACTTATATGATACTCGTGCGAACGGAAACTTTTTGGCAAGGATTAGCTTTAGTGTAGACTTGCTCAAACTAAGTCCTTTTGATAGAGACGATCGCCTGTTAAACATTAAGTGCTGCAGCTTTTAAAACAACTTTATTAACTAGCGCGTCATCATGGCGGCTTGATAACGCAATTCGGAACAATTATTTTTTGTTAGTATTTTATGCGCCATTTCTTCTACGTCGCTAGTTCGGAGGCGTTGATAGAAATTGACTTCTTCGTTGATAAGTCCTGCGTCTCCTAGTAATTCAAAAAAGGCAAGGTTAATGGCTTTATTCAAAACATTAGCTTCCGAAAAGCAAAGCGTGCTTTCAATTTTGTTTTTGTGCTTTTGTAATTCTGCTTCACTGATGCCTTCCTCTTTAATGGCTTCTAGTTCTTGCCAAATAGCGGCTTCTGCCGTTTCAATGGTAATACCCGTCGCTGGCTTTCCTTCGATGATCAACAGTCCGGGATCAATATTTCCCGTTACGTAGGCATCAATACTAGTAAACAATTTTTGCTCCTTATAGAGTTTTCGATACAAGCGAGAAGAAGGACCATTACAAAGAATATCCGATAAAATATCTGCGGCGTAGTAATCCTCGTCGGCTCTACCTGGTGCGTGGAAAGCTAAAAAAAGTGCATCGACAGGTACTTGAGCCTCATTAATTCTTTGATTGAAATTTAGCTGTTTGGGCTCAATGGGAATTTGTCTCTTTGGAACTTTTCCTGCGGGAATATCTCCAAACCATTTTTGACTAAGGGCTTCTACTTCCGCAAGCGTTGTATTCCCCGCAACTACGAGAATGGCATTGTTTGGGCGATAGTATTTATAGAAAAAATCTTTAACATCCTCTAAGGTAGCTTCTTCCACGTGCCTAGGAACTTTCCCTATCGTTGGCCAACGGTAAGGATGAACGGTGTAAGCTAATTCTGCTAAATGGTGCCAAACGTCGCCGTAAGGTTGGTTGAGGCAAGTCTCTTTAAATTCTTCTACGACGACTTTACGTTGCACCGCCAAAGCTTTTTCATCAAAATTGAGACTAAGCATTCGGTCAGATTCTAACCAAAATACCGTTTCCATATTCTCGGCTGGAACAATATCGTAGAAGTTGGTAATATCACTATTGGTAAAAGCGTTACTCTCTCCTCCGGCATTTTGAATGATATCGTCAAAGTCATCAATGTTGGTGGAACCACTGAACATCAAGTGCTCAAACAAATGGGCAAATCCCGTCTTGGAAGGTAGTTCGTCTCTAGAGCCTACATTATATAAAACATCCATCGCAACCATCGGCGTACTACGATCTTCGTGCACTAAAACCTTTAATCCATTGGCTAATTCAAATCTCGAAAATTCTATCAAGTCCTTTTGTTTTTACTAGTTGTATGCAAAACGCTCAAATCACTACTCATGTTACAAAAATACGCTTTTAAAAAAAAATATGCGCATGCACCCACCAAAAATAAACTAGGGTACATCTTTATAATTGAAGTTGCTTGAGAATAGATTTTAATCCTAAGTTTAAAACAAGCGCTTCGAAAAATAGTTTGGTCGACCAATTTAAACAATTACACTAGTATAAAATTAGTACCTAATCACTGAAAAGAAGTTTTCAAAGTGAAGTATTAATTATAGTAGTGTGTATTCAGCAGCGTACTCCTTTTGTGTGCTTAAGTAAGTACCAAGACAAAATTAAATTGCCATTAATTTGCCTTGCTACTTAGATATATTCATCCTTTTAAATTGAATCAAAATGAATAGACCAGATATTTCAAAATTAAGAAAAAATAGATCCATCCACATGAAGATTGGGATGCTTTTATCCCTTAGCTTCATGGTGTTAGCTTTTAATTGGACAACTTATAGTAATGATTCTTTACTTGATAATGAATTCCTACCCGTCACAACCGAAGCGGTAGAAGTCATTCGTACTCCTAGAGAAAATCCTCCAGAACCGCCTCCGGTCATGGTTGAGCCAAGCAGCGAAATCGAACCAATAGAAGAACCTGAATTTGATCCTGAGCCGATTGTAGAGCAATTAGAAACGAAGCCGCTCGAAGATGTCTTCACAAAAGTAACCAAACCTGCCCCTCCAGTAGCGAAACCTAGGCCCAAGGAAAAACCTGCCCCTCCAGTAATTGTAGAGCCAGAACTAGATATTCCAGAAATTTTTTCCGTCGTGGAAGAAATGCCTCGCTTTCCTGGCTGTGAATCTGAGGATATGACGAAGCAAGAGAAAAGGAAGTGTGCGGAAAAAGCATTACTGCAATTTATTGGTAAAAATGTTCGCTATCCAGAGATGGCTAGAGATAATCAAGTAGAAGGAACAGTGGTGATGAGCTTTGTAGTCAATGAAGATGGAAGTATCTCTGACATTAAAATCGCCCGAGATATTGGTGCTGGATGCGGTCGAGAAACAACACGCGTCATAAAAAAAATGCCGAAATGGATTCCCGGCAAACAAATTGGGCGACCAGTGAAAGTACATTTCAATCTTCCCGTTAAATTCAAATTAGAGTAAGCTCATTAATCACACTTGATAAAATATTAAACTCGGTAGTTTTTCGACGACAGGAAAGGGACGCGCTTCACACGAAGTCGTCCTTTTCATTTTGAAAGTGACTATAGGTAGCAAGGCAATTTAATTTTACCTTGCTACTTAAGACTTGGTTTCCACCAAAAATAAATTTACTAGACCTACTTACTCCTTCTCGTACATTTGGAGTTTTAACACAACTTCCATAAATTGTGTATCATGAAGCAACCCGACTTTTCAAAGATTACACCTGATTCCACTATTTTTAGAACGCAAGTCCGTCCGACGGAAGGAGAGACTTGGGAGAGCCCAGAGAAGATTCCCTTACAGACAAGCTATGATCGAGCAGATATTTCTGCTTTGCAACACCTAGATTTTGTGGCAGGTTTGCCTCCCTATTTGCGAGGACCGTATGGTTCTATGTATGCGATTCGACCGTGGACAATTCGTCAATATGCGGGATTTTCTACGGCAGAAGATAGTAATGCGTTTTATCGGCGTAACCTTGCTGCGGGGCAAAAGGGATTGTCGGTTGCTTTTGACCTAGCGACACATCGAGGCTATGATTCTGATCATCCTCGGGTGAAAGGAGACGTTGGAAAAGCTGGAGTAGCGATTGATAGCGTAGAAGACATGAAAATCCTTTTCGATCAAATTCCGCTCGACAAGATGTCGGTATCAATGACGATGAACGGTGCGGTTATTCCCGTCATGGCTTTTTATATTGTAGCCGCAGAGGAACAAGGAGTAGAGCCTAAGTTATTAAAAGGTACTATCCAAAATGACATTTTGAAGGAATTCATGGTGCGGAATACTTATATCTATCCACCAACTCCTTCGATGCGCATTATCGCAGATATTTTTGAGTATACGGCGGCTAATATGCCGAGTTTTAATTCCATTAGTATTAGTGGTTACCATATGCAAGAAGCTGGTGCGACTGCTGATTTGGAATTGGCTTATACGCTAGCGGATGGCTTAGAATATATTCGGGCAGGTCTTGCGGTTGGTTTGACTATTGATGATTTTGCTCCTCGCCTTTCTTTTTTCTGGGGAATCGGAATGAATCATTTTATGGAAATCGCAAAGATGCGTGCAGCGAGAATGCTTTGGGCAAAAATCGTAAAACAATTTAATCCTAAAAATCCTAAATCAATGGCTTTGCGGACGCATTGCCAGACTTCAGGGTGGAGTTTAACGGAGCAAGATCCTTATAATAATGTAGCGCGCACTTGTATTGAAGCAATGGCTGCTGTACTTGGTGGTACACAATCGTTACATACGAATGCTTTGGACGAAGCGATTGCGCTGCCGACTGATTTTTCTGCAAAAATTGCAAGAGATACCCAAAAGTATATACAAGAAGAAACTGGAATCACTAAGGCGGTTGATCCTTGGGGTGGTTCTTATTACGTTGAATATTTGACGGATCAGATCGCGAAGCGAAGTTGGGAATTGATTCAGGAAGTTGAAGCTTTGGGAGGCATGACTAAAGCGATTGAAAAAGGCTTGCCCAAAATGAGAATTGAAGAAGCGGCGGCGAGAAAGCAGGCGAGAATTGATAGTGGCAAGGATAAAATTGTAGGGGTAAATATATTTCAAACAGAAGAAGAACAGGACTTAGAAATTTTAGAGGTAGATAATACAGCGGTCCGAGAGTCACAGCTCAAGCGACTCGCAGAAATTAAATCTACACGTACGGAGAGTACCGTTCAGACTGCTTTAAAAGCATTGCAAAATTGCGCCGAAACGGGAGAAGGTAATTTATTGGCACTCGCCATTGTTGCAGCTCGTGCTCGTGCTACGTTAGGAGAAATATCTCTAGCGATGGAGAATGCTTTCGGGCGATTTGTCGCAACAACCCGCGCAGTATCTGGCGTATATTCTAACGAAATTAGTATGGATGGAACATTCAAAGCAACACAAGCACTAGCGGATAAATTCGCAAATTTGGAAGGCCGACGACCGAGAATTATGGTCGCAAAATTAGGACAAGATGGACATGATCGAGGGGCGAAGGTGATTGCAAGTAGTTTTGCCGATTTAGGTTTTGATGTCGATATTGGACCTCTTTTTCAAACACCAGAAGAAGCTGCGCAACAAGCAGCAGAAAATGATGTACATATTCTAGGGATTTCTTCTTTGGCTGCTGGACATAAAACTTTAGTTCCAGAAACGATTGAAGCCCTTGCCAAACTAGGAAGAGAAGATATTTTAGTCGTCGTCGGTGGCGTTATTCCTGCGCAAGATTATGACTTTTTGTACAATAGTGGAGTTGTTGGTGTGTTCGGTCCTGGGACTGTAATTGCAAAAGCTGCAAAAGAAATATTGGACCTGATGATCGAAAACATTGTTGCGTAAAATTCGCTTTATGCGTAGTTGATGAGCTTAACTTTTCCTTTGTTCAAGGCTTCGTCTACTGCAAAGACTTGTCGATACTGATTGCCTAAACGATCTTTAAAATCTATTTCCACTTCAAAATCAGCTTTGATTTTTTGGTTGCCTTGTATTTCACAAAAAATGCCATAAATTTTATCGGTAGTAACTTCAAAATTGGTTGTATTGGCATTGGTTATTTTGATGTCGTCCCGTTGTTTAATGCCAACGAAATTGACAAAAGCAGGTTCTCCGATGTTTTTAATTTTAAAATAAGCATCTCTTCCTAAAGGTGCCAACTGAAAGGCTTCAAATACAAAATTAGGTGCGTGCTTCTTTAAAATTGCTTTTTTATTATTCCCTTTCACATTTAGAGCAATCAAAAGTATCAAAATTGCTCCACCAATGGCAATCGCCATCAGATAACTAGGTTCACTCAAAATCATTTGATACCACTCATTTAGCGTACTAGGGTTACTTTCTTTCATTGGTCTTTTTTCGGATCAATAATACTTTCAGCCTTAATAATAAGAAGATTTATGAACTTAGTAAAAAAAAAGTGCCAGTTCTTGCGGGGAACTGGCATCATTAACACTATGAGGAAATATAAAACTACACTATAATATTTTTTATACTCAACTTGTCGAACTGTTTTAAACGAAATGAAACTACTTCAACTGATAATAGCAAGTAGTACGATGACGCGATGAAAGCCTCATCGGAATAATTATATTAATTTAACGCATTCCATTGTCTTATAGATTAGTGACTAAGAGTTAAAACACTCCACTCAAATCGGATTCATTTTTAGAAAACTGCTCAAAGAAAAACTACCTTACCACAGACTGAGATAAGCGCCTTTTTTAAAGGATTTAATTTCATTTACCAACTCACCATTGAGCGTATCCGTAAAAGCATTTTGCGCTTTTCGATCATCCCAAACCTCCACCTTCAACTCTTTTGCAAATTCCTTGGCTAAATCTCCTAGATTTTTAGCAAAACGTTCACTTTTGCCTCTTGACATAAATAAATCAATCACCGCCGTTCTAATCATTTCATATTTGTCCAAGACCATCAACATTTGATCGGTGCTTTTTCCTTTATGATGCTTGCCTAGTTGTGCCATTTTGCTCCGCAACTTTTCTGTCGTATAACCGATTAGCGTAGAACGGTATTTCCACCAATCGTAAACTTTACCTTTAGTGGTTTCATACTTCTGATAATGCTGTTGCTCAACGGTATTTTGGCAAGACATGGAACCCATTACTTTTGCCAATTCCAATACAGTTAGAATTTGATCCTTAGTCAATAACTCGGCGTGTTCGACTTTGTCTTCTAGTGACAAAAGCCATTTTGCGTATTTCTGCTTTTGTTTACTCTGAGAAGTAAGTGTAATCATTTTTGCCAACTCAATAGATAAGTAGAAGTCTTGCAAAATACTTACATCTTGTTTGCGTAAAGCATAATCTTTTAGCTTCTCTGGCTTGCGAATACCATCTTTAAACTCATAAACATCATTTAACCATTTTTTGGTAGTTTTCAAATATTGAGCATGAGGTAATTGTAAAACCAAATAAAGGTTAGAAGCAGTAACTACTTTTGTTCCTTTTGCGCTTGTTAAAATTTGAAGATCCATGATAAGTGTCATTTATTTGATACAAATATAAACAAAAAGTGTTTACGTGTCAAGTTTTGATCAACAAATTGTTTGTTTTAAGCGTAATTAATTGATTTATAGGCTTAAAAATTGTTTTATTTTGAGCTGCGAAAATGATTTAGGCCCGAATGATTGAAATTTTAGTCACGTGTTTATTGACTTCTATCAAAGGAAGGGAGACGGAATAATTTATAAAATGTAATTATTTTGATTACATTTATTGTAGTCGACACACATATAAGAAAGCACTAGTAACAAGGTAAGGAGTGCGGAAGAAGACTTTTTGAACAGTTTCTATAAGTAATATTTACAAAAAGACCTTAAATTAACTTAGGCTTCTTCCCAGAATAATTCCATAGCAATTCGATCGGCTAGTAATTTTCCAGATGTACTCAAGCGATAAGTGTCATCTTCTTCGAGAATGAGAGCTTGGTCCAAATAGCTTTTTATTTTCTCAAGGAAATAAGTCGCAAACTTAAAATCAATGTTTTGGATCGTCACCAATCGACAGCCCCAAATGGTTCGTAGGCTTGTCAAAATATATTCATTATAGCGATCAGCAGCCTGTAAAACTTCTCGTTCAAAGAGTTGATTTTTTCCGGGATGTTGGATAGCTTTCCGGTACTTTGCATTATTAGCAATGTTCCATTGTCGGCTATTGCCATCAAATGAATGTGCGGAAGGTCCTAAGCCTAAATAAGGTACATTTAGCCAATAATTAGAATTGTGCTGGGCATAATGATCGGGCAAGGCAAAATTGGAAATTTCGTACTGCACGTATCCATGTGCTTCCATAGCTCGTAGCAGTATTTCAAAATGACGAGTTGATTTCTCTTCGTCCACGGGGGCTGCTTTCCCTGTTTTTACAAAATGATCCAAGGCAGTATTGGGTTCTACCGTCAAGCAATAACAGGAAATGTGTGGGACTCGCTGTGCAAAGACCCGAGCTAAATTGCTTTCCCACTGTGCATCGGTCAACGTTGGGGTACCATAAATTAGGTCAATGCTCAGCTTATCAAATCCTGCTTGTCGTGCTAATTCAATGCAAACTTCTGCTTCCTGTGCCGAATGTGCCCGATTCATAAACTGCAAATCTTCTTCCGTAAAGGATTGAATACCGATACTCAACCGATTGATGGGCGTTGCCTTTAAGGCGGTTAAACTGGCAAGATTTAAGTCATCAGGATTTGCTTCGAGTGTAATTTCTGCGTTGGGCGCAATTTGAAAATAATGATGGAGTTGCGTGAAAATACTTTGTAGCTCATCGGTCGTTAGTAAAGACGGCGTGCCACCACCAAAATAAACCGAACTGATCTGTTTATCTTCGAGGTAATCGTGTCGCTGGGCTATTTCTTGCACAATCGCCGTAACGACGTCCGCACGATATTTTAAGGAAGTAGAAAAGTGGAAATTGCAATAGTGGCAAGCTTGTTTACAGAATGGAATGTGAATATAAATGCCTGACATGTTACGATTGCTTAAGAGAATTATTTTTCTTGAAATTAAATATTTTTTTGATCTTTACGTTTTTTACCCATACAGCGGTCAAAGATAAATAAATAATATGGCTTTGAATTGCCAAAAACAGGTGAGGGTTGCGGCTTTTTGGAAGCTTTCCATTTGGAAATTATTTTTCCTCTTGTTTGTGCTTTGCGTAAAAACTAACGCGCAGACCGCACCAACGGATTTTGAATTGAAAATCGAAGTCCTCGACCAAGCAGCTACTTTTCTTCAAGATAATGAGTTCGAATTCAAAACTACTTTCACGGATAGTTTAAGTTTGAAAAAAAACTTAAATGAACTTTTACAACAACTTCAAGCGCAATCATATTTGGCAGCATCCGTTGATCGCTTGACGCGTAATGGAAAGTTATTTGAGGCACGCTTACACGTTGGCGCAGCTTATAAATGGGCAAAGCTAAAAAGTACTGCGGTGGAAGAAGCTTTTCTGGATCGGGTTGGTTTCAAAGAACGTTTGTTTGAACAAAAGCCTTTTCATTATCTAGAATTGCGGAAAATCCAAGAAGCTTTGTTGGTTTACGCAGAGAATAATGGCTATCCTTTTGCTTCTGTGTATTTGGAAGATATCGAGATTGGAGAAGACGAAATTAAGGCATCGCTCAAGATGGAGAAAAATCGCCTGATTGTCATCGATGGAATTAACTTAATTGGAGATGTGAAAATCTCAGATCAATACTTGGAAAATTACTTGGGCTTAAAGCAAGGTACACTTTACAGCAAAGCCAAAATCAAGAAGATTCGGACGCGGATTCGCGAGCTGGCTTTTTTACAGGAAAAGAAAGATGCTACGGTTACATTTAAAGGAGATAAAGCAACCATCAACTTATTCCTGACAAGAAAAAAATCCAGTCGATTTGACTTTCTATTGGGCGTGCTGCCGAATACAAATAGTGATCCGACGAATCCTGCTTTACAACGTCGGTTGCTGATTACGGGAACGTTTAACGCGGATTTGTATAATCAATTTGGCTTGGGCGAACGGTTGTTTGCGGAGTTTCAACAGCTTAGTCCGGGGACGCAGGAATTGGATTTGCAAGTATTGTATCCTTACGTCTTGGATCTTCCTTTCGGACTAGATTTAAAATTTAGTTTGTACAAAAGAGATTCTACTTTTTTGGATGTTGAAACGGATTTGGGTTTTCAATACATTTTTGAAGGGGGAAATTACGTTAAAGCATTTTGGAATAATACTTCCTCTTCGCTTTTACAAATAGAGGAGACGCGGATTCGAGCAGGATTTTTACCAAGAACCTTAGATGTGCGGAATTCTTCTTTTGGCTTGGAATATAATTTACAGAAATTAGATTATCGGTTTAATCCAAGAAAAGGTTGGCATCTTTTTCTCCGCGGTGCAGCAGGTATTAAAAATATTAAGAAGAATGCGACCATCGTTGAAATCAACGAAAGTCTCTACGATAGCCTCGAATTGCGTACCTTTCAGTATAAACTAATGGGAGAAGTTGCACATTATTTTCCGGTAGGACGGCGTGGCGTCGTGAAGACATCGTTGCGGGCAGGTTTTATTATTTCAGAAAATCCTATTTATCAAAACGAACAATTTCGGTTGGGTGGGAATCGCTTGTTGCGCGGTTTTGACGAAGAATCTATTTTTAGTACCAATTATGTCGTGAGTACCCTGGAGTACCGCTTTATCATTGGTCAAAATTCTTACTTTTATCTTTTTGGTGATTATGCTTATTTAGAAAATATCACACCGGATCGGCGCAATTTCGATCAACCTTTAGGACTCGGAGTCGGTATTACTTTCGAAACAAAAGTTGGTGTTTTTGGACTGAGTTATGCGCTTGGCAAGCAGCAAGGCAATCCTTTTGATTTTCGAGCGGCAAAGATTCACTTTGGTTACGTCAGTCTTTTTTAAAACAACTTCAATAATAACTTTTGCTAAAAAAAGCTTTTAGACTTTCTAAGAATTTGAAGCTAGGCGAGTAGTATTTTTGCAAATTAAAAAATGCTTTTTGCTGCGCACCAAATTGTCGCCGCACTCGCTCAATCGCAGGAATCATACTTCCCACAAAATCAAAATTCGCTAAGCCTAAGGTACGACTGCTAAATTGAATCGCCTCCCAAACCAATAAGATGCTGGCGCCACTATGTCGGAGAGCAGGATCATCTCCCGCAATCAAATAGTAACTTGTATGTTGATCCCAAATCAAGTACAAAACTGCGTGAATGCGACCGGCTGCGTCTACCGCAAAAAACATTTTTCTTGCTTGGTGCTTTACTAGTGCCTCGTCTAATTGTTGTAAAAAATCAAAAGAAAGCAAATAGGTCAAATCCTGTCGATCAAAGCTCATCTTGCTGACGTCGTACAGTTCTTGTAAACTTCTATCCGTTACTATTTTAACTTGCTGCTGTGCTTTCTTAATTTTATTATTTCGGTAGTCGGTAGAAAATCCCGCAAAAACTTGATCTAAGTCTTGGAGTTGATCAATGACGTAACTGTAGTTGGTCGTTTGCTGAAAGCCAGCCCATTTGAAAGGCAACCAATTGGTAATGCTTGCATGGAAGTCTTGATTAAAAAAATCAACTTTCGGTAACTGTGTGATTAATTCTGCGAAGACTTTATGTTCCTGTTTGAGGTGTCGGAAAGCGGGAATCAGGTAAGGGCCCATCGTTTTTGTCAGATAAGGCAACGTAATATAGGTGAAAATAGCTTTTTGTTTGACATAATAAGGCCAACTCGCTATAATTTGACTTCCGCGTCGGACTAAAATGACCTCCCAGTTATCTGCTCCGCAAACGGCGTCCAAATACCAGGGTTGCGAAAAAATAGGCAACTCGGGCTGTGATTGACAAAATGTAATATAGGCTTCCTTATGGGTCAAAATATAGTTCCTTTGTTTTGCTTATCGTATCTTTGTCTTGAAGCGATTGTGCTTTTGAGTATTATAATTTTTTCAACTGGCAATTTCATGCTCGCTAAAATAAAAACGTCCATTCTTCAACGTGCTACAAAAATAGCATTCTATCTTAAAAATGAAGCTTATACTTACGCTTCGTTAGGAGAAGAAGTCTCCAAAGTACGCGTCTTGCTCCAAAAGGAACGCCCCGACACTCAATTTATTGGCATTTTAGCCCAAGATGATCTACAAACTTACGCAAGTATTATCGCCGTTTGGATGGAAGGCTATGCGTTTGTGCCCTTGAGCACTAAAAGTCCTTTGGATCGAAACATTACGGTAATGCAGCAGGTAGATAGTGTTTTTGTTTTGGCAAGTGAGATAAAACCAAGGGAATGTGCTGCCGCTTGGAAGATTTTGGATAGCTCAAACTTGCCAGCAACAGCATTGTCCTTAGATTTTGAATCACCGACTCCCGAACAAATTATCTGTATGCTCTTCACTTCGGGAAGTACTGGAACGCCTAAGGGCGTTCCTTATACATTGCGCAATCTCAATTGTAGTTTAGATGCTTTTTTTGCTTTGGGTTACGAAATCACCGAAGAAGATCGCTTTTTGCAAATGTTTGATTTGACTTTTGATATGTCTTTGCTTTCTTATTTGCCTGCTTGGTGTATTGGCGCAGCGGTTTGTACGGTTCCGGAAACAAAAATTAAATACCTTTCGGCGGTCAAGGTGATGCAAGAGCATAAGGTTAGTTTCGCAGCGATGGTACCTTCCACCTTAAATCTCTTAAAACCCTATTTTAGTCAAATAAATCTTCCAAAATTGAGGTATTCCATTTTGGGTGGAGAAGCTTTTTATGTAACTTTGGCTACGGCGTGGGCCGCTTGTATTCCTAACGCACGAATTGTTAATATATCAGGACCTTGCGAAACTACGATGGCTTGTGTATCTTATGAATTGGAAAAAAATGCGGGGCAATATAAATCTTATCAAGGAATCTTAGCTTTTGGTCGCCCGTGGAAAAATACACAAACAATTTTGGTTGATGAAAATCGTCAGGTAGTGGAACAAGGGGGAATTGGAGAATTGTGTTTTTCGGGAGATCATGTGATGAATGGATATTGGAAATTGCCAGAGAAGAACGCAAGTGTATTTTTTGAAAGAGAAATACAAGGTACTATAAAAAGGTTTTATCGCAGTGGCGATTTAGCTTTTCAAGATGAACATGGAATTTATTATAGTTGTGGTCGTAAAGATTATCAATATAAAATACAAGGATATAAAGTAGAATTAGGAGAACTTGAAACACTAACTAGAAAATTTACAAACACAGATCAAGTTGTTGCCATCGTTCTAAAAAACGAAAATGATATTTTTGAAATTCATTTGGTCAGCGCACAAACAAGTTATACGAGTGAGGTGATCTTAGCATATCTGAAAGAAAAGCTACCACCGTATTTATTACCTACAAGTATTACAAAGTTAGCGACGTTGCCCCAAAATATCAGCGGGAAAGTTGATCGACAAGCCTTGAGAAAAATCGTTCTCAGAGAAACTACACGTAAAAAAGGAATTGATTGATAGAAATGAAAAAAATCTGACACAGCTCTACCAAGAACTTGCTACCGTCGGAAATTGTACTTTACAAATGAGCCCAAACTTCAATTGGGTGGATTGCCGACCTTCCTCTTGGCCAACGATGATCTTTGCTTCGGATGTGCTCAGCGCGGACTTCCCAACCATCGTCGAAGGGATTAGACAAAGCATCATTCCCGCATTTTGGATTCGTTTGCGACAAAACGATTTGTTAGCGGTTAATCAACACTTCGGGAATTATGGATTTAGGCAATTGGCGGAATGGCGAGGTATGTGTTTGCGCTTAGCAGATTTAGCATCTACTGCACCAAAGAGTACGGCGACACTCGAAGAAGTAACTACACGCGATGATTTAAAGCGTTGGGTGGCGCTCGCCAATGAAACGCTCTTCAAAAGTAGACCCATCGAAGAAAATATGTTTCAGACTGTTTATCAGCATTCAAAAGCCACGCGTTTTTACTTAGCTAAAGTTGCTGACCAAGCGGCGTCTATCTTATTGAGCTTCGTGAAAGATAATACAGTAGGAATTTATGCCGTTTCTACGTTAGAAACTTTTCGCAATCGGGGTATTTCTTCTGCCTTGACACATTACGCCTTAACGGCCGCCAAAAATGAAGATTGCGATTTGGCAACTTTACAGGCTACGAAAATGGGAGAAGGTGTTTACCGAAAACTCGGATTCAAAATATACGGAAACTTTGATGTATATTGGCTACTCGGATATCAATAAAAACTTATGGCAACAGAAATATTTGTAAGCGTACAAACCATCTTTCGACAAGTCTTTGCGAACGAGAAAATGACGATCGAAGAAACGACTCGCCCAGATGATATTGAAGCATGGGATTCGTTGCGGCACGCAATACTTATTAATGCTATCGAAAGTCATTTTGAAATCAAATTCAATTTAATGGAAATGATTGGTTTTGAAACGGTAGGCGATATTTGTAAAGGGATCCAAAGTCAATTGTCCTAAACGTTGTAAGTCTACCTTTCAGGAATACCTCAATTCATGCAAATCCACGAATTTAAGCTTAAGGAGTTGAAAGGGCTGTTGACCAGCGCTGCTTTCCAGCAAACCCATTCGTTTCCCATTACGCCATTGCGTGCCTTATCTCAGTACCACAATCCCCGGGCAAAACCGGAAGCTATCGTTTTACTAGTAGCGACGGATAAAACGGGGGACGTGATCAGCTACGTTGGCTGTTTGCCAGATCACTTAGCACAAGATCAATCAATACCCGTTGCTTGGAATAGTTGTTGGTGGCGACATCCTGAAAAAGGTAAACGAATCGCATTACCGCTTTTGCTACGAGCGATACAACTGTGGGAAGGCCGAATGCTATTTGATGATTTACCAGCGCATTCCACAACGATCCTTGAAAAAATGGGTGGTTTTAGCTTTCGCAAAATAGTAGGTTTACGTTGTTTCCTAGCTTTCAAATTCCACAAAATATTACCTCAGAAAAAAGCGAGCCTTGTACCCTTTACGGGACTTTTGCGCGGGGTAGATTTTCTCCTCAATGCGAGTTGGTACCGCGCAAAAAAAACTTGGTGGCGTCGCTCTCGCAAGCAAGAGTCTCTTCGTATAGAAAGCGTCACTAAAATTGACGAACCAACGGGCAGCTGGATTACTGCGCACGCTACTCAGGAATTAATCGGTCGTAATCGCGCAACACTCAATTGGATTTTAGCATATCCGTGGTTGTCCACGCAGCCCAAGGACAAAGAGATAGCCGCTCGCTATTACTTTTCTAGTGTGGCTACTGTTTTTAAAAATTTAGTCTACAAGCTTTGGAAAGGAGAAAAATTGGTTGCCGTATTATTCTTTACGAATCGGGATCATCAGTTGAAGTTACCTTACGTTTACTTTGAAAAGGAAGTGTTGCCTCTAGTCGTTGATAGTATTCTTGAAATCTTGATTGAACAGCAAGCAGAAAGTTTTGTTTGTTTTCAAAAAGAAATTTGTGAATGCATGACTAAGATGAAAACGCTTTTTTATTACCAAAAAGAAATAGAAAAAACCTTCGGTATTGCGGAAAGCCTAGAAAAGTATTTGGTAGAGACTCCCGTAATACAAGATGGCGATGGCGACTGGGTTTTTACTTAAACCTTTACGACCGGAGTACTAAGTTTTTTCCTAGTGGCGCTTTCGCTAAATAGTAAGCATAGGTGCTCTTTATAATTTCTGCTGCGCTGTAAGCTCCAACTTCCATCGGTAGTCGTTGAAAATGAAATGGGCAACTATCTTTTTTCAAACCTGCGGTTCCAAAAGAAATATCAAGAATCTGTTCTTGGTGCATTTTATCAAAAAAAGAAGCAGAAACACCATCGTCGGTAAAAGGAAATGCAAAACTACGAATCGCTTGTCGGCAATGCGTTTCAATAAAATGTAGGCTTTCCTTCGTCTGTACAATTTGATCCAATGGACTGAGATCTTCGTATAAGGGATGATCAATGCTGTGCGCACCAAACTGAAAACCATCTTTTTCCATTGCTTGAATTTGAGTAGTGGTTAGGTATGGTTGTTCTTGTACTAAAAATTTTTTAAAGTCTACTTTTAGCAATTGTGCTAATTCTTCGATAAGCTCTTTTTGCTGATAGTTGATGGAAAGGATTTGTTCGCGCATCGTCCAGCCTTCTAACTCACTTTTTTGCAAGATTGTTTCTAACTTTTTGGTCAAGCTTTTACTCGGTGGTTTGTGATTGATTTGATCAAGGAGTAGACTCACTTTATAGCGATAAAATAATTTTTGATTATCTACAAAAGCCGAGTTTAAAAAAAAGCAAGCAGGAACACCTTTGCGTTTTAAAATAGGAGCAATGAGATCGTAGCAAGCTCGTAAGCCATCGTCAAAAGAAAGGAAAAAACTATTTTTTCGAACTTCCTTATCCTCTTCGATGCAAGCAACTAACTCTGAAAGACTGATCGCCTCGTAATGTTCCAAAAGATAATCTAAATCTGCTTCAAACTGTTCTTTGGTGCGGAGCGGATACAGGTTTTCGAGATGCGGTAGTTTACTTTTAGCTTTAATACTGTGGTAAAAAGGCAACAATAAACGTTGACCACTCAAGTGAATGAAATGATTCAACGAGAAAGGTTTGGCCAGGGGAAGGAGCCATTGTTGCACATTTTTCATAAGCAAATAATTCAGGGGCAAAACAAATAAAAAAGTGCTTGCTTATCGCTTACGCACTAAAATTAATCCATCTCTAATCGGTAATAAAACATTTTCTACTCGCGGATCTTGCTGTATCTTTTTGTTGAATCGATCGATCGTTTGTGTGTCTTTATCGTGCGTAGCTTGTACCACCTTTCCACTCCAAAGTACGTTGTCTGCTAAGAGATAGCCGCCCGATTTTACTTTATCAAAAACCAAGTCGTAGTAAAGTTCATAGTCATTTTTACCTGCATCAATAAAGACCAAATCAAAAGTCAAGTCTAATGTTTTGATGAGTACTTTAGCATCTGTACAGTAAGTTGTAATGCGATCGCTCAGCCCTGCTTTTTTGATGTATTTATTGCTAATATGTGCAAGCTCTTCGTTGGCTTCAATCGTATGCAACATACCATCCGGGGCAAGTCCTTTGGCTAAAGCAATTGCGGAGTAACCGGTAAAAGTACCAATTTCAAGAATACACTTCGGTTGAATCATTTGACTGATAAAGCTCAAAAACTGTCCTTGCAAATGTCCTGATAACATTTGTGGCGCGAGCGTTTTGAGATAGGTTTCTCGTTCTAGCTCGTACAATACCTCGGATTGTTTGGTAGTGTGAGCTTCGCAATAAGCATTAATCTTTTTTAAGGCAAAATTCATAAATGATTTCTTTTTGCAAAAATAGGAGAAAAGCCTACGTTAAACAACTTCCTAGTATAAAAGAATTGCTCGGAGAGAAAGCACTTAAGAAATTTCTTCGTTGCTTCCTACCATATCTTTATTTTCAAATAGTCTTGTCAAAAAGGGATAGGAAAAAACGGCGATCAAAATGATGCAGACACCGTAGTAAAAACCATTACTTAATTCTTCGTTTTCTTGTAGGATAAAGTAAGCGAGTAAAATTCCGTAAACGGGTTCTAGATTAATGGTCAAGTTAGAAGCGAAAGCAGAAATATGTTTTAGCGCTCGGAGAGAAAGTACGTAAGCAAGCGTCGTACACAACAGAGCTAAGATCGCTAAGTAGCCGAGGTCAGTTTGATTAGGTAGAAAGCTTGCTTCGGGATTATAATAGAAGTAAAAAGGTAAGAGCAAGCTAAGAAACAACCAAGCACTACCTAATTCTAAAAAAGTAATACTCATCGGGTCCGCTTGATCAACCATTTTTTTATTGAGAATAGAAAAAACTGCCGCGAGAAAAGCGGAAAGTAGCCCAACGGCAATGCCCGCCATCATCGAAAGTTCTGTATTGTTTACCACCAAAACCATCCCAGGAATAATCAATAAACCCAAAAGGATTTCGTACCATTTGATGCGTTGTTGTAGTAATAAGGGCTCTAAAAAGGAAGTGAAAAAAGAAGTTGTTGCCATACAAACCAAACAGATCGAGGCATTAGAATACTTAACAGCACCAAAAAAACAAAGCCAATGGAGCGCTACTAAAACGCCAATTCCCATAAATTGGAGCACAATCTTACGGGGAATTTCTCTTAAGAATTTGCCAAAGCGAATCAAAAAAAAGAGACTGATACAGGTAATCAAAACGCGCCACCATACGATCAATAAAGCAGATAGATGAATAAGGTCTCCCAGAATAGCGGTCAAACCAAACAAAAGTACGGCGAAATGTAGTTCTAGGTAAGCACGCTGTTTTGCCTTCATTCGAGTAGGAAAAGAGTAGAAAATGAGTTTAAAAAAAGTATGATTTTCGTCATATTCGCCGAATATAGCTAAAATTTACATTTTTGCGATCAATTTTGAGCGTACATCAATTAAAAATTCAACGCAATTCCATATCTTTGAAAACTTAGGCTTTTTCGAATTTCTAGAATTTTACAGAATGGAGACGAGTTTAAAATAACTCCTAGCTTAAGCGAAAATTTCTTAGCAACAAGATTTTACTTCATTTTGCCACGGTGCTGCCGGTCAAAATGAACTTTTCACCCTATAAACACTAGCAATAAAATGATTATTAAGATTGGAGATAAAGCCCCTAATTTCACCCTTCGAGCTTCGGATACTTCTGAAGTTTCTTTAGAAAATTATAAAGGTAAAAATGTCGTATTGTTATTTTTTCCTCTAGCATTTACGGGAGTATGTACCACGGAGCTCTGTACGATGAGAGACGATATTGGAACTTATGAAGAATTGGATGCTCAAATTCTAGCCGTATCTGTAGATTCCTTATTTACACTAGAGAAATTTAAAGAAACAGAAAAATATAATTTTCCACTTTTATCCGATTTTAACAAAAATGTATCTCGTGCTTACGGCGCTTTATACGAAGATTTTGTTTTGGATATGAAAGGGGTCTCAAAACGAGCAGCTTTTGTGATCGACAAAGAAGGAATGGTACAGTATGCAGAAGTATTAGAATCTGCGGGCGATTTACCAGATTTTTCTAAAGTAAAGGAAACTTTATCGCGCCTAAACTAGTTTATATATTACTAAGTTTAATATGCTGCAACATAAGTTAGTTAAAATTTTGGATAATGAGTTTTAGTGTCAATCGAGAAATGCCCGGAATCTGATAGCCATAGCGATCAAGGTGAGGACGTGACAAAGAGTGAGGCGAAAAGACATATTCAAAAAGCAAATAAATTTATGTTACAATGTATTTAATGTATTTATAATAAAAATATTTTATAATGGGCTATAACCAAACTACAGAAGATATAGAAGAAGTGCTCCTGATGGAAGCATCAACGGATGTTGGAATACAGTCGCAGCTAATTGTTTATAATGATGAGGTTAATACTTTTGATTGGGTTATCCAATCTTTCGTTGAAATCCTAAACTATAGTTCTGAACAAGCAGAACAGCTTTCTTTACTCATTCATTTTAAAGGCAAAGCAACAGTGAAGACCGCTCCAAAATTAGTTCTGAAACCTTTTAAGGATGCTTTAGTGGATAGAGGTCTATCCGCAGTGATTGAAACGACTAAGTAAACTTAACTTTTTCTAGAGAATTACGCTCAATACAGCAATGGTCAAAAGGTCATTGCTGTATTTTTATGAATGAAGTTGTTCAAAGAGACTTTTCTTTACCAAAGAAATTCTGGTCACAATTCTACGATACGTCTAAAAAAAATAATAGTTGTGTTACTGCACTACTTCACATCAAGCGCAATTCGTACAACTTGATACCGAGAGCTTGTAACATGTGCTAGTTTAACACCTAAAATAAATACCCGAAGTGCCTGTATTTTGGTTAACAGAAAATGAACTTACCTTTCCACATCCTGAACTAGCCAACGAGGATGGTATTCTTGCTGTAGGAGGTGATTTATCTGTCGATCGCTTATTACTAGCGTACAGAATTGGTCTTTTCCCTTGGTTCAATCCCGAAGATCCAATTCTCTGGTGGAGTCCTGATCCCCGTTTTGTAGTCTTTCCCGACGAGCTCAAAATTTCGAAGAGTATGCGTCCTTATTTCAATCAAAAAAAGCTGGAATTAAGTTTTGATCAAGATTTTGATGGTGTCATTCGTTCCTGTCAACAACAGCCGCGGAAAGGACAAAATGGTAGCACTTGGATCTCAACGGATATGATTGATGCCTATACGCGTCTATTTGATTTAGGCTTTGCACATTCCGTTGAAGTTTGGCAAGATGGAGCATTAGTCGGAGGGCTTTATGGCGTAGCACTAGGGAAATGTTTCTACGGGGAATCGATGTTCGCAAAAGTTAGCAATGCTTCTAAATTTGGTTTTATTAGCTTGGTGAAACACCTAGATGCTTGGGGCTACGAACTCGTAGATTGCCAACAAGAAACGCAACACCTAGAAACTTTGGGTGGACGCGGTATTCCTAGAAAAGACTTTCTGAAAATAATGGCTAATAATGCGATAGTAGAAACCGTCCAAGAAAGTTGGGGACCTCGTTTCGATCCTAAGCTCATCTGGAAAAATGCTTAGTTGTATTGGTACTCAAATTTCAATATAATAAACTTTCAGTTAGGAATATTTCAATTCTTTTCTTAAACAATAGATTCTTAAACAATAGAGAAATAGCGCCGTTACTTTAAACGTTCTGTAGTTAAGTACTAACACAATTTAATGGTAAAAAAAATTTGTCTTAGTATTTACTTGTCATCGAATTATTAAATAACTTCATTGCTAGAAAATCATCAAAACAAATTTTCATGCGAATAGTACTTTTCCTTTTCGTTATTTTTATTAGTGCATTGAGCTTTAGTTCTTTGCCTTTGCGTAAAAACTATCCACAAGATTATTTCCGTTCTCCCGTTACGCATAGTATCAAACTGTCTGGTACATTCGGAGAATTAAGACCTAATCATTTCCACGCAGGCATCGACATTAAATCGCGGAATGGTAAAACCGGAGAACCCATTTTGGCAATTGCAGAAGGTTACGTCTCGCGTGTAAAAGTAGCTGCGGGAGGCTATGGCAAAGTGATTTACGTAGATCATCCCAACGGGTATACGAGTGTCTATGCGCACCTTGATCGCTTTAGCAAAGCTTTGGAAAATTATGTTAAAACGGCACAGTACAAAGCACAAACTTATGAGCTAGAACTTTTCCCCAAACCAGGAGAATTCTCCTTAGACAAAGGTGAAGAACTCGGGAAATTAGGGCTTTCTGGTCGATCCTATGGACCACATTTACACTTCGAAATTCGAGATACCAAAACGGAAAAGCCTATCAATCCTTTACTCTTCGGCATTCAAGTAACAGATAATCGCCCTCCAAAGCTCCACGAGCTTAAAATCTATTCCCTCAACGATAAAAGAGTTACCCAAGCGACCAAAACGCTTAAATTGATTAAACTAAAAAATAATCGTTATAAGATCAAGGGAGACACAATGAGCATTGGCGCATGGCGCGCAGGATTCGGGTTGAAAACTTACGATCATTTTGCTGGGGTTGCGAATTGGAATGGGGTTTATTCGGTGGCTATGTATCAAGATGATCAGTTGATCTATGATTTTGAAATGGAAACTTTTGCCTTCGATGAAACGCGCTATATCAATGCACATTTAGATTACGAAGAGCAAGTAACGAAGAAGAGTTATTTTAATCGTTGTTATGCCCTTCCGGGAAATAAATTATCGATTTACCCAAATCAATTAGGGAATGGTGTAATTGATTTGCACCAACATCAGACGAGCAAAATTACCCTCAAAGCTAAAGATTATGACGGAAATACGGCAAGCTTAGAGTTCTGGGTCAAGCGCAAAGAAATTTCCACACCAAAATCAAAAACGTACAACTATATTCTACCTTACCAAGAGGAAAATATGATTGAAACCTCTTCGCTATATTTATTCTTTCCCAAAAATAGCCTTTACGAACCACTATATTTACAATACCAAGCCAGTGCCGAAAAATCTAATGATGTCTATTCCTCCGTCCATCATATCCATGATTACAAAATGCCCGTTCACCGTTATTTCGATATAGGAATTCAACCAGTAGGTTTGCCAGATTCTCTACGTGGGAAGGCGTTCATTGCGTATTGTGGTAAAAATAACAAAGTAAAAAACTGTGGTGGTACTTGGAAAGATGGCCGGCTAATGGCGAAGGTGAGAGACTTTGGAGATTACTCCATTATGGTTGATAAAAAAGCACCTCGAATTATTCCTAAAAGATTTAAAAAAGATATGCGTGGCTTTTCTAAAATGAGCTTTGCCATCAAAGAAAACTATTCCGTAGCGCGCAACTTAGATGAGTTTAGTTACACTGCCACAGTAGATGGACAATGGATACTTTTTTCCTACGACGCCAAAAAGGATTTACTAACGCATCGCTTCGACGGACGAATCGGGAAAGGGAAGCATGTACTGCGCTTGGAAGTTCAAGATCATCAAGGGAATCGCTCTGTCTTTGAACGCCCTTTTACACGCTAACTATGCCAAAGTTGCAGTTTTAACTCAACAACTTTAGTTTTAAACTGTTAGATTCATACAACGTATTTTAAAATTTAAAACACTACTAATGACAACTTTAAAGATAGGAGATAAAGCACCCGATTTTACAGCGCTTGATGAGAATGGTGAAAGTATCAGCTTAAAGGATTACAAAGGCAAAAAATTAATTTTGTTTTTTTATCCTAAAGATAATACGCCAACTTGTACCGTAGAAGTTTGTAACTTGAGAGATAACTACGCAGAATTAAAAGCGGCAGGATTTGAATTATTGGGCGTCAGTCCTGATAGTGCTAAGAAGCATCAGAATTTCATTAAAAAGCATGAACTGCCTTTCCCATTACTTGCGGATACGGATCAAACCGTTTTACAAGCCTACAAAGTCTGGGGACAGAAACAAATGTTTGGAAAAAAATATGATGGGGTATTTCGTACTACTTTCGTAATTGACGAGAAAGGAAAGATCGGAGGGCTATATACAAAAGTGAAAGCAAAAGATCACGCAGCACAGATTTTAGAAAAAGTTGGCTAAAAATTTTTGCTACTAGCAAAACTTAAAACGTCATTGTTGAGGATTTCTCAGGAATGACGTTTTTTATTCTCTGATGCTATGGTAAACTACCAAGAATACAATCGCCATTTTCATATTTAGACTAATGTCTTCATCTAATTCGTCGATGATGACCCAATCTCGTGGATCAAATTCATATTCGGTGTACATTTCGAATTTACCATACTTCTCTTCCTCAATGACCCATTCGTTGGCAAAAGTCCCCCAGCGCGGTTTCAGGGTTAAGGTAATGTCGTTATCCGTCAGTCGCCACTCGGTAAGATTATCAAACCAGATGGTGCGTGCTGTAATAATCTCATTGTCGCCTCTCATTTCCCATTGCGTTGGATCTTCTCGCCAGCGTTGTTCTATGCTTCCGATATATTCATCAATTCGATAATCCCATTCCCTGCCTTCTCTTCCCCAGCGCACTTCTAATTGTCCTTGTGCTTCGTCGTCATCGTCCGTGAAGATATTCCATTCGGTCAAATTGTCATCCCAGCGTGCGGCGATGGCCGTAAGTGTTTGTCCAATTAATAAAAAAGGGAAAAGACCCAAAAATAAAGTAGTAGCTATTAATTTCATCATAGATATAAAGACTAAGCGGTCTGAAATATTGTCCAAGCGTATCAATTACAAATCCAAGGGAGGGAATCGGGGGAGTGATGTAAAAGACTTTCTAATAGATAAGATACATAAAATCAAACAGGATTCAAAAGAAATGAATCTCTTGAATCCTGTCGAATAATCAATTCCATGGTACTATAAACTTAGAAGGGTAAATCGTCATTTGCATCAATAGCCGGTGCATCATCTGCTTTAGGGAAATCGTTTAATCCCGCCCCCGCTGCCGGTTGAGCTGGCGCACTAGCATTATTGCTGACACCTTCTACTCTCCACGCATCTAAATTGGTGAAATAACTCGTACGACCTTCTTTCGTATATTCTCTTCCTCGCAAGGAAAAATTAATTTTTACTGTATCGCCTTCGTTGAAAGGCTCCAACTTATCACAATTGTTTTGCGTCAATTGAAATTTGATCAATTGTGTATAAGCGCCGTCTTCTATTTCTAAAACAAATTCTCTTTTCTTAAAAGAATCTGTTACTTGTGCCGTATCAAATTTTTTGTATAAACGACCTTCTGCTTCGTAAGCCATAATTTTATTTTTTAGAAAGTATGTTGAATAAAAATAGCGCGGGTTTCAATTTACATAATGGCAAGGCTTAGAAAATTTAGCTTGTTACCAATGATTGAATTCTTAAACGCATTTAGCGCACAAAAATACGAATAAACCTGCAAAAATCCTTGAAGTTTTTAAACAACTTCTTAGGACTGTACTTAATTTATAGTGTACTTAGTAAGCTTTCGCAAAAAGTACCCTACGCGGAGAAGGATTACCCGTTAAAATGCATTTTCCAACTTCTTCTTTTGCATCCAATGGAATACAACGGATCGTTGCTTTCGTCAATTCTTTGATTTTGTTCTCCGTCTCTGCGGTTTCATCCCAGTGCGCCAAAATGAACCCTCCTTTACTTTCCAAAACTTCTTTGAACTCCTCAAAAGTATCAACTTCGCTGGTATGATCTGCTCTAAACTTCAACGCTCGTTCGAAAAGGTTCGTCTGAATATCCTCTAAAAGCTGTGCGACGTAATCTTCGACTCCTTCTAGCGGTTGACTCGTTTTCTCTTGCGTATCTCTTCTCGCTACTTCGACGACACCTTTTTCTAAGTCTCGTTTTCCAATCCCAATTCTTACTGGAATGCCCCGCATTTCGTATTCTGCAAACTTAAAACCTGGTCGCTTTTTACTATCCTGATCATATTTTACCGAAATTCCCTTTGCCTTGAGCGTTGCCATGATTTTCTCTGCAACCGCATCAATTTCTTCATTAGGCTTTGGAATCGGTACGATTACCACTTGTAAAGGAGCTAATTTTGGAGGTAATACTAAGCCTTGGTCATCGGAATGAGTCATAATTAACCCACCAATTAAGCGAGTAGAAACGCCCCAAGAAGTTGCCCATACATATTCTTCTTTATTGTTTTGGTTCGAAAACTTAACATTGAATGCTTTTGCAAAGTTTTGACCCAAAAAATGCGAGGTACCTGCTTGCAAAGCCTTGCCATCTTGCATTAACGCCTCGATGGTATAGGTATCTTCTGCTCCCGCAAAACGCTCACTTTCCGACTTGTACCCACGAATAACTGGCATCGCCATATATTCTTCCGCAAAACTTGCATAAACGTCTTGCATCCGCTTCGCTTCTTCAATAGCTTCTTGCTTCGTTGCGTGTGCCGTATGACCTTCTTGCCACAGAAATTCTGCCGTCCGTAAAAACAGTCGAGTTCGCATTTCCCAACGCACAACGTTTGCCCATTGATTGATCAATAAAGGCAGATCTCGGTAAGAGTTAATCCAGTCTCGATAAGTATTCCAAATAATAGCCTCCGAGGTAGGACGAACGATTAATTCTTCTTCCAGTTTAGCTTTTGGATCGACAACAAGTTTAGACTTATCCTCAGGATCTGTTTTAAGTCGATAATGAGTTACGACGGCGCATTCTTTGGCAAAACCTTCTGCATTTTTCTCCTCTGCTTCAAATAAACTTTTTGGAACAAATAAAGGAAAATAGGCGTTGACGTGCCCAGTATCTTTAAACATTTGGTCGAGTTGTCGCTGGATATTCTCCCAAACTGCATAACCATTGGGCTTGATCACCATACAACCTCTGACCGCAGAATGATCTGCTAATCCCGCTTTTTTGACAATGTCGGTATACCATTGAGAGTAATCGTCAGCTCTGTTTGTAATCTCTTTTGACATGGATTGTAAAATAATTTTAAGGGAAGTATTTAAGACTTAATAGAATTTTTGTCTATAAACTTCAATACTGAATTAAATGTAATTGAACCACGATGGGTGATTAATTGTTGTAAATACATATTAGATAGTTTATAAAAAACTATTACTAGGATAAAATATTGGTGACGCAGTGTCTCCTTTAGCGTCTTAAAGTTGTACACAATGCAAAGTTTTAACACTTTTTTGAGGTGAATGATTCAACTTTAATACATTATTAACAGAAAGTGAGCCATAAAAGTAATAAATTACACTTGTAACTTGTAAGAGAGTCACATAATTACATTTAAAATTTCAACTTTATGAAAAATATTAAAATTTCGAGTTTTCTGGCGCTAATTTGTCTGCTTGGTTTCACGATCAGTGCACAAGCACAGTACGATGATTTGTACTATAACCCAGACACGGACGATAACTATACGACAACTTCAACTTCTTACGATGAGGAGGATTACGAAGAATCTTACGTTGACGATGCTGATGAATACGAAGACGAGGACTATGATTACTTCTACAGTTCTAGAATTCGACGTTTTCATCGACCTTATCAAGGTTTCGGCTTCTACGATCCTTGCTACGTAGATTCTTATTTTTACAATCCAAATCCTTTCTTTTCAGGAGGAACCAATATCTACATCAACGTTGGAAATAATTTCGGTAATGCGCGAAGATTTCGCAGATGGAACCGCTTCAATCGTTTTAACCGCTTTAACCGATTCGGAGGCGGAGGTGGTTTCGGCTTTGGTTTTGGTCAGCCTATAGCGTATGTACCTGTTTATGCTAACTCTTGGAATAATGGTTGGAACAACGGCTGGAATAATGGCTGGAACAACGGTTGGAATAATAATGGCTGGAATAACGGATGGAACAATGGATGGAACAATGCTTGTCCTCCAAATTATAACAGTCCTGTCTTCTATACTGCTGCTAATGGAAATGGAACACCAACCTACTTTGGGCCGCGAAGAGGTGGAGCGGGAAAAGCTCCTGCGGGCACGATTCGAAATCAAAATAAAGCTGCGAATAACGGTGCTAAAAATGTAACACGTGGTGGTAATGTACAATCGAATGGTGTAACCCGTACGGGAAGAAACGCTACTACAAACCAAGTTGATCCTGGTAAAGGTACTCGTAGAGGAAATGTTGCTCACGATAAGGACAAATCTTCGAGAACGAGAGGCAGCAGCACTGGAAGTACACGGTCTGACGTAGATCGTAGCAAAACAAGAACCAAAACGAAAAGAGATCGTTCTTCTACTCGAGGATCAAGAGATTACAGTAATCCAAGAAAAAATACGAATCGCTCTTCAACGAGAAGTGGTAGCGGAAACAGTCGTTCTTCAGGAAGCTCTACAAGAAGTAACCGTAGTAATAGTCGTTCTTCAGGAAGTTCAACGAGAAGTGGTGGCGGTAGTAATCGTTCTTCAGGAAGCTCTACGAGAAGTAGCCGCAGTAATAACCGTTCTTCAGGAAGTTCTACCAGAAGTAGTAGCCGTCGTTCTTCTACGAAGACTAAGTCGTCAAGATCATCTGGCGGAAGAGGTGGTAGAAGAGGGAACTAATCGACTAATTATTTTTTGAGCTCAACGAATGCCTGAGCTTAAAGTATATAAAATAGCGGTAAAGAAGTGGGTGGATTGTAGAAAGTCCAGCCACTTTTTTATACCTACTAAAGTAAAGTACCGAAGTTGACTCAACAAATTATTGCTTCGTGTGTATTACTACAAATCAAACATTTCACTAAATTTATTAGGAATATTTTATAACTCGAGCTTTGTGCCTTAATTTCGCACCTTACTCGTAAGGGCAAGCTTTGCTCAGTAAAATCAACTTATAGCAATGCAAAATTGAGGGATAGCACGCTGTGCTGTGCTCAATGATAAAATATAACTGAGGTTGAATGAAAATATTATTTTCAGGACTTCTTCCTAACACAAAAATAAAATGATGAAAAGTATATATGGATTATTATTCGCCTTTTTTTGCCTAAACATTTTGCAGGCACAAACGGCGGCGGACGTTTTACGTTTTTCTTACCTTGATGTTGGTGGTACTGCTCGTACCGTAGGTGTAGGTGGTGCAATTGGTGCTTTAGGAGGAGACTTTGCTACGCTTAGCACGAATCCTGCGGGACTAGCGGTTTATCGTAGATCAGAGTTTGTATTGACGCCTACATTATTTAACGCGACCACGGTTTCTACTTTAGAAGGTGCAGGAAATGAGGCAATCGAAGAAAATAAAACTAATTTCAACCTTAATAATATTGGAATCATCCTGACCGCAAAGCCCAAAAATCTTAAGTGGCAAACGTCTAATATCGGGATTGGTTTGAATCGTCGGGCTAATTTCAATAATAATTTTTATTTCGAAGGCAAATCTAAAGGATCAATCACAACTCGATTTGTGGAACTTGCCAATACTTTTGGATTAGATGAATTTGAGGCTGGTTTAGCAGATTCGATTGAGGCGATCTTCATTCCTAATGTTTCAGGAGAGTATATTGATGATATTGCAGAAACACCAGATTTACCTTTAAAAAGAACTCAGAATGTCATCGCAAAAGGATCAATTAACGAATTGGTTTTTTCCTTAGCGGGAAACTATGATAATAAAATTATGATTGGTGCCACTATTGGGGTTCCTTTCTTCTCTTATTCGGTAGAAAAAGAATACACGGAAGAAGATGTCGAAAATGGAAATGCTATTTTCAATAGTTTACGATTTACGGAGTCAATTAGAACAAACGGCGTCGGTGTGAATTTAAAACTAGGATTGATTTATCGAATTAACCAAATGTTTCGGCTAGGAGCTGCCATTCACACTCCAACGGCAGTGAGTTTAACGGATAAGTACAATAATACACTAACGTACGATTATACTTTTGGGGCTAACGACGGTCCACGTACGGCACGTTCTATTGAAGGTATCTCTGAATATAGCATTCGGACACCTTGGAGAGCGATTGGTAGCCTCGGTGTAATCATCAAAAAATACGGATTTTTGACGGCTGAGGTAGAATGGGTAGACTATCGCTCTGCGAGTATTAACTTCGATAATGACCGAGAATATGAGCGAGAAGTGAATGGAGAGATTGAAGATGATTTTAAATCTACTTTAAATATTCGCCTAGGAGGAGAGTATGCGTACGAAATTTTTAGATTTCGAGCTGGATTTGGGATAAATGGCACACCTTATGCAGATGATGATATTATAAATACTAGTTATAGTTTAGGCTTAGGTTTGAGAGAAAGACAGTATTACATTGATTTTGCTTATCGAGGGACACAATCCGAAGAAGCTTATATTCCTTACCGCTTAGCAGATACAGCTGCGGAACAACGAGTAAGTAATGACTTAAGTAACGGTCGGTTTATGCTAACTTTTGGCTACCGTTTCTAAGCAACTATAGGTCAATCAACTGTAAATGCTTAATGACCAAGCAGTAGACGATGGCATAAATTATTTCTTTTTACATAAGATGAGCGGTAAAACTTACGTTAAACTACCCAAACAATTTTTTGGGATGTTTAGGAAATTATTCTTCTTTGGTAAGTTAGCAGTGGTTCGAAGTTTTACGAATTCATGGGCAGTAGTGGGCTTATCCAGGGAAAACGAAAAAACTTCGAACCCCACTTAGTACACTGTAGTATAAGCAATCCTTTATTTTGAGGACTTCTTTTTACGATGTACGTAGATTTCAATGCATTAGAATGAAAAAATATCATTTAATTTTAAGTTTGGTGCTACTGGTCATTGCTGGCGGTCAATTATTGGCGCAGCAAGACTCTTTGGGTTGGGGGACTAATTATCCCGTAGTGGATGAACGCAAAATTATTGAAACTAAGTGGCGATATACCTATGCTATTCACGTAGAATCGAATACGATTATTCACCAAGCAGAGGACTTTTACGAATACTTTTTGCATTTTCGTTACGATTATACTTATCAGCAATACTTAAATGGCAAGCTCAGTAAAGGGACTTGGAGTCTGAACGGCAGTGAACTTTTCTACAGTTTTAAGCACATCAAGAAATTTGAAATTGCGGTAACGAATAAAAAAACGCTGGTCTTAGAGTTTACGCAACGGAATAGCAAAGGAACTTATCAGTACCATTTTGTAAGAGTAGAATCAAAAGATGCTCCTTTCGTTAAGCCGGCAAATGAATTACCAGATATCAACGTAGAGGCTGTAAATCCCAATAAAAAACGTTGGTGGGCATTTGGTAAAAAACGTAAGAAAAAGCGTAAAAAGAAGAAGAAAAAGAAAAAGTCAAAACTTGTTTATATCAGCATTGAACTTATTGGTGGTGGTTATTATGGTGGCGTAGATCCGGTCTTGCGAGACTATATTCACATTAAGAGTGACGGTCGGCTGATCAAAGAATTCAAAAGTGTAAATAGTGGTTTACAAGTAACCAGGAAAGATATTCCAAGAGAAGAGCTGGAGCAATTTGCGGAATTTATCATTACCCAAAAGTTTTTTGAGTTTGAGCGGTTATACGATTGTTCGAACAGCGTTTGCCAAAAGCGAAAACATAATAAACCGACACCAATTCCCCTACGCTTGGCCGTAGCGTATGGCAATAAGAAAAAAGTGGTGACCATTAGCATCTGGGGAAGAGATCAACATAATATTAAGTACGTAGATTATCCTCGGGCGTTAGACAATATCATTGATGCCATTCAACGGATGGCACACCGATCTGAGCAGTCGTCTTCCTGAAATTAAAAAAAGCTGCCGTTTGTTTTGTTCTCAAGCTAACAAACGGCAGTTTTAAAAAAGTGGTAGTCATCTTCACGCTAGCTTTTGCGGAAGGCATTTTGCTAAAAAAAACTGTAATTCATTTCTTTATTCCCTTCCGTTAATTCATTAGTCGTAGCATTTATGAAGTACTAAAATAACTTCATTCAATACGCTGAACTTCGTATATTGTAAGCTAAACTTATTTACTTTTCAACTATTCTTTTTCGCATCACGCCCTCATCTTGATCGTTATGGTTAATCAGGCGGGTGTTTCTTGATTGCTACAAAGTCAGGATTCAAAATTTCAATGAACCTAGGTCATCATGTGCTAAGAATTTTCTGGAATCGCTGTTTTTCGTTATTTTTATCCATAAAATATTCTATGCTAGAAGAAAAATTACTAGTTTAGTTTTATACTCAAGCGCTAACTTATGTTACCGTGGCTTAACCTCAATTGAAATTTAAAAGTAAAGATGAAACAGACCGCTAGTTTTTTTATTATCCTATCTTTTTTACTGACCGCTTGTTCGAGTAATAAGTTAGTTGTCGATCGCTCTCAGTTTTTATACGATGGCGTTGCGGTGCCGACGGTTCAATTGGAAGAATATAAATCGGTGCAATTGCGTGCGGGGCAAGACCCAGAACTTGGCGTTGCGATGTCTATCTCTGGAGGTGGCTCTCGGTCGGCTAACTTTGCGATGGGGGTAATGTTGGGTCTAGAAAAACTGCAATTGGCGTCGACAAACGCCTTGCGGGAAGTCGATTATATTTCCACCGTTTCGGGAGGTGGTTTTGCGGGGGGCGCTTACATTGGAGCACTTTATGAACACGACCTTAGGGGAGAAAGTAAGCGTTTTGCATTACAATCTTATTTTGAGGAATGTATTGAAGATTGTTTGAGTCATTCGTATACTAAACGATTGCTGCGTGCAAACTTTAATCCCAAACTCTGGTTTTCTCATGCGGATGATGGTGATGCGTTGGAGCGAGCGGTGGACGATCACGTTCTGGGATATCGCTTACGGGCTAAGCGCTTAAAAGAAGAGAAAAAACATAGCAAAGAAGGAAAACACCACGTAACTGCGTTGAAGAGTATCGTCCTCGGAGATCTATTTGTACATAAGGACAGTACAAAGCAAAAGGTCAAGTACCCAATGATGTTTGCAAATGGTTCCGTTTTTGATAAAATGGTCATTTTTCCATTTTCACCCGATATTTTAAAAAGTTATAAAATAACGGGTTATAAGCATCGAATGAAGAGAATTAAAGGAGAAGATTACAATCCTTACCAAGTACCTTTATCCGTAGGTATCAAGGCGAGTGGAAGTTTTCCCGTGTTAATTTCTAATACGACCCTTTCTAGTAATTTTAATGAGAAACGAGGGCATTTGCACGTGATTGATGGGGCGATGACCGATAATTTCGGTTACTATACAGCATTGGATGTGTTGAAAAAGGATAATCGTGCAAAACGAAAAGTCCTCTTCGTTATTGATGCCGATAATGGCGGAATGCTTCCTACTTTTTCTAAAAAGAATAAATCAATTTCTTCTATTAAAGTATATCGTCGTTTGGCCTCTTCCGGTCTTGATGCTCGCAGAATGACTGCGCTATCAGAAATTCGGAATTTGAAGAATTTATTTGGCTTTGAGGCTGTTGTATTTGCTTTCAATGTATTATTGGAGAACAACGAAGCGCAAGCTCCTAAGGTAATTTTGATCAAAGAAGAAAGTCAGCGACTAATTGATCTGATGAAAAAAGACATGGAAAGTTTGACGCCACTAGATTTACAAATTCTCTATGCTCTCGTAATGAATGTTGGTACCAAATATACGATTACTAAAAGAGAGCAAGAACTCCTTGTACTTACCGGACAAAAAGTGGTAGCCTTGCAAGCAGATAAGGTTAAGCGACTTTTAGAATAGTAATTGTTCAAATCAACTTTCTAGCATACTAGCTTTTAAATGAACTTGTTATTTTTTAAATAAATCCTTATCTTACGAATAATTAGTATAACAACTATTAATGGGTGTTAAAACAAAAAAAGCAAAGGATTTGAGTTTAGCGACTTCGGGGTTTATTGTAGACCGGACGGCTAAGCGCATGAAACAGTTTTATCAGCAAATGCTAAAGCAGCACGATTTGGGCATTACGGTTGATCAATGGGTGATTTTGCAAGCATTGGATAAAGAGGATGGTCTAAGTCAGTTTGAGCTAGGGCAACGTTGCTACAAAGATGCGCCGACGTTGACACGAATTATAGATTTACTTTGCCATAAAAAATTACTTAGACGAGAGAAGGATCCGATAGATCGCCGGAAATTTAAAATTTGTTTGTCGGCTGAGGGGAAAGCTAAAATTAAAGCGGTGCTTCCGGTGTTAAGAAAATTTAGAGCACAGTGTTGGAAAGGCTTAGCCGAAGAAGATTTGAAACGTTTGACGGAGATTATGAATACTATTTTTAATAATATTAAGACGGACTAAATTTAGTACAGCCTGAGCTAAGCTTGCCTTACAATGGCTTGTTGTATTTCAAGATAAAAAATTGACTTATGCATTATTATTCTTTGGGGAAAATTCCACCAAAACGCCATACGCAATTCCGAAAGGAGGATGGTAGTTTGTACCATGAGCAGTTGTTCTCAACGGAAGGGTTTAGTGACTTGTACTCTTTGCTTTATCACGCTCATCCTCCGACGCAAATTACACAAGTAGGAGAACCTTATTCCATCGCGCCGGAAACGATTCATGATAAACAATTGAAGCATCGAAATTTACTAGGTTTTAAAGTAAAGCCCGAGGATGATTATTTGAAAAGCCGGCAACCGGTTTTAGTGAATAATGATTGTAAAATTATTTTGGCGGCACCGCGCAAAAGTATGACCGATTACTTTTTTAAAAATGCTGATGCGGACGAAGTTATTTTTGTACACCAGGGGAAAGGAGTTTTGAAAACGATGTATGGGAATTTAGATTTTGGTTACGGAGATTATTTGGTTGTACCACGCGGAACGATTTACCAAATGACTTTTGAGACAGAAAGTAATCGGTTGTTCATTGTGGAATCGAGTAGCCCGATTATTACGCCTAATCGTTATCGGAATAAATTTGGTCAGTTGATGGAACACGCTCCTTTTTGTGAACGTGACATTCGTAAACCTGGCGTTCTTGAAAGTCACGATGAGGAAGGCAATTTCTCTTTACTAATTAAGAAGCAAGATAATATTTATCCTTATCACTATTTGAGTCATCCTTTTGATGTGGTGGGATGGGATGGATTTGTTTATCCGTATGCTTTTTCCATTCACGATTTTGAACCGATTACGGGGAGAGTACATCAGCCACCACCGGTTCACCAAACTTTTGCGGCACGAGGTTTTGTAATTTGTTCTTTTGTGCCTCGGTTATTTGACTATCATCCTTTAGCAATACCCGCACCTTATAATCATAGTAATATTGATAGTGACGAAGTATTATATTATGTAGACGGTGATTTTATGAGTCGAAAACACGTGGAAAAAGGAATGATTACGTTGCATCCGGGAGGGATTCCACATGGTCCTCATCCAGATACTGTGGAGAAGAGTATTGGTGCGAAGGAGACACATGAATTAGCGGTGATGGTTGATACTTTCAAGCCATTATTGATGACAAAAGTAGCTGCGGAAATTGAGCAAGAAGATTATTATAAAAGTTGGCTGAGTGAAGATTAAGCCAAAAATACTTTGTTTAAAAATATTGTAGATATGAAAATATAGCTTGCTCCTAGCAGGCTATATTTTTTGTCTTAAAGATATAGTTAGCGCGTGGTTACATTTATGTAAAAGCAACGGTTAAGATTGAATTCAGCAAGCGATGACTTCTATTTTAATATCCTCTTTAATGCTCGTTGGTAGAAGTGAAATTGTGTGTTTAGATTTAGTCTCTTTAATTTTTCTCATGGTATTTAATTGGCGTGGTTTAGTATTCATCCGAAACAAAATAAGCGTTCATTAGAACGTTTGTATTCTATCCTTCGTAGGAAAACGTCAATCAATAGCTCTGATTTTGCTTTTTCCCCAAATATAGATTTTAAAGCTTAATTACAAATTAAGTGTTTACACCTCTATTTTTGTTCGAGTTTTTACCAAGATAACAAATAATATTTGGTATTCGTAGTTTTTTTGTTGAAAATGTAGGACGCTCTTAGCTTGAAACTTAGAAGTTGTTTTAAAGTAGGTTTTGCTTGTGCTTTATTTCTTCTGCGTAAGAATGATTGGCAATGATGGCATCGAGCCAGTCCGTCAAGAGAGAAGCGTTAAGCATATTACAAACACCATCTCCAAAATATTGCTCCGTGGCCGTCTTAATTTTTTGGGCAAGTGCTGCTTTATTTTCTTGGTTTGGTTTGATTAAGTCTTGGAAAAAATCCAGCATGATTTTAAAAAATGGAGAGATCTTTTTAGACTTTTTAATTTTCCGTTTGATGGAAGAAATCGCGTGTTGAATCAATACGTAATCTTTGGTTTCGTAGTGGCTGATCAATTCTAGAATATCAAAAAACTGCCAATAACTTGAGTCAAAGTTTTTAGAAATAACGTGTAACCGACGTAAGTAGAATTGTACCTTTTGCGCTTTATTGAGTGCTAGATAAGTAGACACGTAGTAGATGAAAATTAGTGCAGTTAATTGTTCGTCTTCTTGATAATACTTCTTGATGTGCTTGAGCACAATTTCTTCTTGTTGATCAATTAGATTTTCAAATTTCCCTAGGGTCGAATAGTACTTTGTTTCCAAGTAGTAAACGAATAATAAGTTACGATCGAGTAGTGGATTATTCCCAGAGAGATCTTTTATTTTTTTGATACCTTCTTCTAGTTCTTCAAATTTTTTGTAGCGTAAGCAACATTCTAAATAACTATGTAGCGCTGCAAAGCGCAAGCGGGCGTGACTATCTGAAACTTGCGGAAATTGATCAAAGAGTTCAATCGTTTTCAATTTATAAGCATATTCTTTTTCAATATCACCATCACTAATGCTGTGCATTTTAGCCAAAGAACTATTAAGATAGTAGAGCTCATTGAAGGAAAAAGACTTTTCTTGACTTTGAACTAAAATATCATTTAACTCCTGTTTGAAATCTGAAATTTCGAGTAGGTTAGTATCATGCGTTAGTTCATTATTCATTTTATACGTTAACGAAAAATTGATCTTGCGTAACCGGAACGTATTGGATAGAATAGCAATGTATTTTTCGAACTCTCCCGTCAGTGGATGCGAGGCAGGGTCTTCGTTGGTACTGTAGAAAAAACTAAGAAAGGTCTCTGCGAGCAAAATAGGAATGATTAAACTAAATTCTTCGTATCGTTCGCACAGTTCCTTGGTCTTTTTTAATTTCTTTTGTGCGAGTCCGTAAAGTTGCTTGTCCATTAAAATTTCCATCTCTTCTAAACCCATTCGAATTTTACTCCGAATACTTTTTTTGTTGTGGTAAGAAGTGAGACTCTTGAGAATTAAATCGGTCAGTTGTACTTTATAAACTTTAAGGTTTTTCGCTACTTTTGATTTTACGAAGTGTTGCTTAACAGCATCTTCATCGTAAGCTTTAAGATTGTTAATAAAATCAAATAATTCTGTATTCAAACTTTTCTCAGAAGCATAATGTCTTTTGAAATACCGCTTTTCGGCAGCAGACATGGAGTGAATTAATTTGAAGATATTGTCCGTAGGTATTTTCATGAGGTTGTATTTGTTTTCGGATGATAGATTTTGGATATTCCCTAATCGATCTTTGAGTTTGATTCAAAACAGTCAAGGTCGATGTTATGGATACCGTTAGAAAAATGAATCTATCTATCAGAAAAAAAATAAATTTTTATGATAAATACAGTTGTGGTTAGTGTATTGCATTAAGCTTAAATCTTCCATTATTTCGTTTGTTTCGTATGTTAATCACATCAATAAATTGAAAATTGATTCCTTGCGAACAGGTGTTGTACTCGAAGGAATTTTAACAATCTGATGAGATTGAGTAAGTATGCCTTTACTTGTGATGCTAAGACTTTCGTTTAGCCGTGGACGCCTTTTAATGAGTAAGCAATAAGTAGTTGCCAATTTGTCCTTATGTCTCGCTTTGAGAGAGTTGTTCCCTTTAAATTCCACCGCGATTTACCCGTCTATCTAACAAATAGCCATAATTTGAATTGAAATGCAAATATTCCTTATGCACCTCAGAAAACTACTCTACAAGCAGTTTATTTCTTCAAGAGAAATGATGATTACGAACTACTTTGCGACGCTCCTAATTTATGGAAATATAAAAGGCTGATTTTAAATGTAGAAACACATCTAAAAAAAATCTAGCGAAAGCCTTATTTTTAAGTTATATCAATAACTTATTTTTTGGGTGAAAACGAAGTCTTTGTGTGTTATTGTTGGGTTGCTTGTTAAGCAGGAGCTAATTTAAGAATGATCTACTTGCCATTTATAATTTATAGGAATTGTTTTCAACAGGTAGATTGTTTCTTAAAGGGTTCACTTTTCGATTTATGATTATAATCTCAAGAAAACACTTCATCAGCTTTCCTTCTATGAATTTAAGTAAAACTTGTATAAAAACAAAAAATAAAGACTAACCAACTGATTTATAGGTGGTTTTGCCAAAGCTTTAAGTCTTGAAAATTGTAAAAATAATATATCTCAAGCCTCAATTTGTATGTTTTTTGTAGAGCAATATGATTTTGAAGATTAACTTTAGAAAGATTCTTGTCTGAGAAATTGAAGATTAATTGCTAATTATGCATGGCACAAACAAGTAAAAGAAGCATAGATTTAGTTTTTATTTACTACAAAAAATTTTGTGTAAAGGAGAAATCCAACATTATTAAGGCATAAAAAATACGCTCTTTTCTAAGAAGAGATAAAGATATTTAAGTTTTTTCTGTTTTGTTGTTATTTTCTATAGGGCAAGTCCACTCAGAATTTCAATTCTTACATTGTACTTCTGACGTGGACATTTTTTATGGAGAGAGCTTATTCAAAAAGCTTGTGCATTTAAATAGTAGAAGAGCAATAAGCTAGCAATAATCGCTAGAAGGAACAGTACGATATAATTGACTCCAGCTTTACTTTGTTCGTGTAATTGACGTTCGTAGGCGATGTCGTCTTTATCTGCATCTCTAAAGTTTTCGTTAGTGATTGTCGTTTGTGCTTTTACGTCAAGTTGGGCTACAATTTGACGAGCCAGCTTTGAGTCTTCGCTTCTAACGTGTAAACCAATGCTTCCTTCTCCTACGGGAATTACTGTCCCCGTATTTGCATTTGAAACAAAGCATTTAATCCCCGCATCAGTAAGTCTGGCAGCATAAAGTCGCGCTTCCGATTCAAAGTAGAAATACTTAATGGTAACGGTACGCGTATTAATATCGAATTCTTCGTGAGGATCGTCAGCTGGTGATTTTTTCATGTTAGCAGATAATTCGTACGCAAAATGCTAAAGAAACAACTTCGCAAATAAGATTTTCGGTAACTCAACTCAAGATAACTAGTTTGTTCGCTAATATCAAACGCTTATTTTAAAACAGCTTCTAAGATATAGTTGAACTTAGGCTTAAGCGCAATAATTAATACAAAAGCGGATGAAGTACAAGTTCATCCGCTTTTGGGTTGACGAAAACTAAGCTTTAAGTCAAGGATTCGTCTAAGTGTATTTTTAAATCTGCACTAAGCTTCTGCGTCGGCTTCTGCTGCCGCAGCGCTTGCTTCTGCTTGGTTGATTTTTTCCATTTCTTTATCAATGTAGTACAAGCTCTGAGGACCGTTACCAATCAACTTGATGCGATCTAAAATAGTACGCATAAGTGCTTCTTCTTCCATTTGCTCTGCAACGTACCATTGCAAAAAGTTAAGCGTAGCGTAATCATTTTCTTTATAGCTCAAATCTACAATCTTATTGATCGAAGCGGTCACCTTTTTTTCGTGCTCGTAAACCATCTCGAATAATTTTTGCGCAGAAGTGAATTTTAAGGGCACTTGCTTTACACTAGGTGTCAACGGATGTCCATCAACGTCACTGATGTAGTGAAAAATGCGTAGCATGTGATCTCGTTCTTCTACGGACTGTCGGTGCATGAATTGAGAACTACCATTCATCCCTTGAATATCTAACCAAGAAGCCATAGACAAATAGAGAAAAGAGGCATAAGCTTCTAGTTCAATTTGTTTGTTTAGGGCCGTTTCCATTTTTTTTGTCAACATATACTAAATCGTTTTTAGCGTTTCTTAAAATTGAAGTCTTATCAACAACTTCCATGATAGAAAGAGCAGAATCATTATCTATCCTTGTCTATTATTACTTTATTTAACAAAAATAGATTCAACAAGTTTCAAAAATAGAAGAATGTTTGGACTATTTTGAAGGAACAGCTTTATTTAGAAATTAACTAAATAAAGAAGTTGTTTTAAAATGGGGGTTGAAATTAGTTGTAAGCGCTTGTTTTTCAAGAGGAAGCTCCATTTTTTTTTCGTAGCCATCGCTACGGGGAAAAAAATTAGCTGAAATATTGGAAATCAATGGCTTGCAAATAAATCATCTATCTATTTTAAAACAACTTCAAAAATAAGCTTCTCCCTTTGAGGATTCTCTACTCAATTCTCTACTCGTAAAGTATAATCCCTTTTACAACATAAAGGCTAAAGCAAAAGCAAAGACGGAAAGAATTAAGCCATACATGAAAATGGAATAGCAATATCGTAAGTATTCGTATTTTTTTGCTAAAACGACACCGAGGTAATACAAATCTCGGGTCATTGAGCTGTAAAGAAAGTCGGTATCTTTAATCATTTCCATCATTCCCCAGTGGAAATCTTCTAATTGCATATTGTAGAAGTTACCGAAAAATAACAAATTGGAGCGCTTGTTTTTGATATCTTCACGGGTAAAAATACCTTCGGTGATTTTTGGACGGGTAGACAAGGTGGCAAAAACAATGGATAATAAACAAACGGTTAATAGAATAACGGTTGGAACTACAAATTTAGGTTGACTCTCAAATTGTGGCACCAAACTAGAAAGCGAAATAGAAATGACAATGGCATTAATACTCAACATAATATTGGCCTTGTTGTCAGCAATTGAACTCAGATTGACGTGTGTTCTGTAGGTCGTTCGATACATCGTCTCTACCCCTCGCCCTAGTGAGAGTTGTTTGAGGTCGCGGTCCGACGGTTTCTTGCTATTCGTAGGTCGTTCGATCTTCTTTTTTTTCTTGGTAAATTTTCCTTTACGCACAATTTCTGAGACACTGAGTACTTGATCAGGTTCAAGTTGGGCATAGCGTTTCTTTAATTGTCGAATATGTTTCTTTTTTCTTTTTTGGTATAAATTTAATCCTACATCAGTATGGTATTGATGTGCGGAAATAAATTTCAATTCAAAATTTACCCATTCTTGTTCCCCCATCGTAACACCTTTGGTCAAGGTGAGTTCTTGCCTTACTTTACCACAGCGGTTCCAGTAATTTTTTTTGCCGAGGTGACTCAGGTCTGCATCGCAAATAATTTGCTCCAACAAATTATTGGGCTGGTGTGGGATTTTTGTAGCCCGAATGCAAGCACTAATCTTTACCAAATCTTCTTCTGGATAATTGTGTTTGCTAAGGTAGTCTCGGGCGTAAATCGCACCGCGATCTTCGTGGTCCAAAGAACCTTTGTCGTAGCCGGTATCGTGGAACCAGGCCGCAAGTTGTAAAATTTCTAATTCTTTTTCGGTTAGGTTATAGGCTTGGCCAATTTCAATAACGGCTTGCACGACGTTGACCGTATGGTGTACATCGTGATAAGCATATTCCTTGGGAACTTGCTCGGAGATAAAATTGGATACGTAAGCTTCTACCTCGAGTAAAAGTGCATTTTCTATTTGCATAAACTGATTTGAGATCAGCAAAATATTAAAATAAATCGTAAAATGCTCAGATATTATTCTGATTCGTGGTAGTTGTCGTAAAATGGGAAGCGAAACGCTACTTTACGGCTTAGGGTTTTGCGACTTCGTGGCTTTATTAAAACCAATATTTAATCCCAAGGTAATGGTAGTATAGTCTACTTTTCGCAACTCGTTTACGATTACAAAGCTAATAATCATTAATAAATACCAAGCCCCAATTTTCTGTAGGGGAACGAGTTTCCAAGCATAACTTTGGTGCGGATATAACCAAATGTTACTATACGTGCTAATGTTTTCCGCAATCCAAATGAAGAAAGCGATTAGAATCATGCTAAGGATAAAGGGGAAGCGATAAGTACTACTTAAAACTTTAAAACTGACGGTCGTACGGCTAAATAAGATTAAGCTTGCTAAGAAAAGTGGAAGTCTGACATCGGGTAAAAAATGATGCGTGAAAAAATTAAGGTAGATCAACGAGGCTAGTATGAGGGTTAATCCCGCAGCGGGATAATTATTAAATTTCAGTTTAAATATTGACCAAGCACAAACGAGGTAACTTCCTACTGCTGAATACATGAATCCCGCAAAGAGAGGAACGTTGGCAATCTTGAAAAAACAAGGTTCGGGATACGTCCAAGAACCAATTCCTTCAGACGTTTTATAAATCTCCATTAGGGTTGCTACCGCGTGAAAACAGAGAATAGCAATTGTTTCTCTCCGAGTTTCTAAGTGAAAAAAGATTAGCAGACCTTGGATAAATATGGCACCTATAAATAATAAGTCGTACCGTGCAATCCAACGCAGTGGATAATCATCCGTGGCAAGCATCATGCCCAGTAACAACACACCAAAAATACTGGCCCGGGCATTCTTCCACCCAAAGTCGAGTAATTCATTAGCGTAGCGCCGATAATTTTGGGGAGTATTTGCAGATTGTGGTATAGAACTCATTTTTTCAATTAAAAATTATCTTTGGTCATTAGGTGTTTGGTTGTTTTGACAGAGTTGTAATTGGGATAAGTGAAAGTTGTAGCGACAAAATAGAGGGGGACGAGTAAGATTAAGGTTTTAATGGGAATCGTGTTCGCCATGTACTTCTTGAAGAAGGAACGCCAGAGATAAGGGAAAAGGAAAAAGCAAAGGAAACCAAGTCCTTCAAAAACTAAAAATTGTTTTTCGTCAACATCAATAAAACGCGTTTGATGCGCCCACGGACCGCTGTAGGTTTCCGTTTGGTAATGAAACAGTACCCACGGATATAAAAAAGCTAACCGTAAAATAAGCTGATTACAAAGCAAAGCAAACAACATACAAAGAAAGCCTTGCCAGCTCGTAATGGGATGTTTTAATAATCGTCCCACAAATAAGATCGTGAAAGGAATGCCAATCAAAATACAAAAGGCGATGGTAAGTAATGTAAATATGTCGAAATACATAATCCTATTTTTTTAAATAATTTTCTGTTGCTTAGTTGGTCTTGTTCCCGATCAGTGTTGCCAAAGTGAGATAGCCCAAAAGCATAAATACAAAGAATACGAGTACAATACCGAGCGTACTTGCGTAAGCCATTGGATTGCTTAGCGTTTCAAATAAATCTTGGCAAAGCCCCAATGGATTAGAAATAATATCCCAAGAATTCCATCGTAAATAGCGACCCAGATATACGCCGTAGCTTGCCAGCAGTAATGCTGAAATGCTCAGTAACCAACTCGCACGCGGACTCAGTTTTTGTTTTAGAAACAATTGTATCTCAAATAAAGAAAGGTAGCCTAGCATCAATCCCGTCCAAGCAAAAGAAACAATTAGCATTAGATCATACCAATGAGGAATCGGCGTTCTCCAACGAAGATGCAATAAGTCGGTAAGGATGTAAGGGGCGTTTGGAAAAAAAAGTAACCAAGTAAAAACTAATCCGCCGAGTAATAGTTTGGATTGTGTATGTCGATTTAGTCGATGCAAAGAAAGTGCAATCCAATAAGGTACCCAAGCTAAAAATAGATTCCAAATTAGAAAAAGAAACGTAGGAATCCCTCTTGACCAGTAAACAGTTTTCGCTGAATTCATATGACCAAAATCGTATTCAATGTAGTGTAACCGATAAGCCACCAAAGCTACGTTGAAAAGGCTCGATAAAGTCATAAGTAAGAATAAATGATATTGCTTTTGATCGCGGAATAAAGCTGCAAATTTTTTGATCATGTGGTTTGTTTTTGTCAACGGGATAAATTGAAGTTGTTTAATAATTCGAAAAGTAGTTGAGAAAGGCTCTGCCTTCACGCAAGTAAACAGCGACTTTTGTTCAAACTTGCCTCTGTCGGCAGACAGCTTGAAGCTTTTTTTTTGAGTTTGTAGCATCACTACGGAGGATGAAAAAGTTGAAAAGTTGGACGAAAAGATCAATTCGTAAACATTTTTAGCGTTTTAAAACAATTTCCTTTCATAAAAGGAATCGGTAGCAAACTATTGTAAAGAGTTTTTTTCCGATTCGGGGAGTTCTGCTTTGCTTTATATTTTTTGTGTGCTTAATATTACTCAAGCACAATGAGTTTTAGAAAATAAAAGGTCGCTGTGGAGAAGGCGCTCGGTGCAATAAGTTTTTCAACACTTGAGTGGGTTCGCACAGCAAATATCTAAAATCCCACTTGGCGAGACTCAAGGCTTCTTTTCCTTTTTTATAGTCCTGTAGAAATTGTTTAGTGTACTCTGGAAGTAGTAAAACGGAAAGGAAACAAGCTCCTAAAGTAAAGACCGTACGTTTGCCATTGCCCAGTAAAAAGAATTGCATTTGAGCTTCTTCTAAAACGGTATTTCGGTATCCTAAAAGGATGTGCATAATGTCGTGCTCTTCAAAAAATGGCATTAATTCTAGCTGCTCTTTTTGTAGAAATAAAGCAAGATCTTTTCCTAAAGAATGCTTCGGGAATTGTTGCAGTTGAGTTTGATTGATTATCCAAGGAGTACGTGTTTTTTTTACCAGCAATCGATACCAAGGCTTTATATTTTCTACCATTAGCGTCAACAGTTTTCCACGGTAAGAATGATTAATTGTGTGCGTTTTCATAAGTTGATAGCTTTACTTAAGAGTTAAAAAAGAATACCGTATTTGGCGAAGAAAAAAAGAATTCTTTGCTATTGAGAAAGGCAGATAGAATAGCGTAGAACGGTTGTCCCCAAAAGGATAAGACATAAATAATTATGGTAATCAGCAAGAGCATAAAGATTAAATTGATGATACTGTTTCGCCAACTCAAAATCAAAAAAGACCACCAAGGATTAGCGTCTTTGGTATACGTTGCTAAGTGTAATTGTTGTAACCTGAGTTCTCTCAAACTGTAAAGAAACGCTGGGAGTGGTGCAAAAAGAGGGAAGGCTAAAAATGAAAATACAACACCCGCAAGTAAAACAATGGGCGCTAGGAAATGTAGGAACAGCGCAGTATATAATAACAGACCCAGTAACATTCCGTAGCTAAAGAAAACATTAGCGAGGGGCGAAAAATTTGCTTTGTAATAACGAGATAGCCAATAAGTGAGATAGGGAACCAGAATGAAAACAACCAGCGTTAATTGTTGCTTAATTTCAAAAGGAAGAATCTCACTTTTGAATGCACCTACTAAGAATATTCCAAGAATAGGGGAAATGCCCATAAATAAAAGCTCCGCAAAATCTCTATTGATCAAGTACGGAATGTGTTGCTTCAACGTTGCCGTAGTCGTAAGTGGAACATCCAAGATATCATCCCCAAAGTCTAGTTGGGCCGTAGGGGTGCTTATCGCTGCATCTATCTTCCAGAAGTTAATGTTTCTTCGAATCGCTTTGACGAAAGGAATGATGATGAGCGGAATGCTACAAAAAATTGAAATGAATATTACAAATCCCATTTTGAAAGTACTTTGAATTTCAAAGTTAAAAGATAAAAAAATTATTCTCGATTTCTCAGTAGTGCTTCTAAAGCATCTAAATGCTCGTTGAAGGCTTTGCGTCCAAGCGGGGTAACCGCATAACTAGTTTGTGGTTTTTTACCCACGAATTGTTTTCTGATGCTGAGGTACTCGTTTTTTTCTAGGGCAGAAATATGGCTAGCCAAATTTCCATCCGTCAATTCCAGCATTTCTTTCAATAATTTAAACTCCGCCCACTCATTGACCAGCAGAATCGACATAATGCCCAGTCTGATTCGATGATCAAAAGCTTTATTGAGATTTGTAATTATTTTTTTCATGTAAGTGCTTAAACTTCAATAAGAGAATGTGGACTAGCGTAGCGATAAAATACTTACCATCTTATTTTAGGCTCTTTCGTACTTAAAATACATCCAACTTCCGTAAATAATGTGCATGATCCCAAAGCCAATTGCCCAAAAGTCCAAGCCGTAGCCAATAAAATGCAAAGCTAGCAAGCCCAAACCAATTTCTATAAGACCAAGATAAAAAATATCGTGTAAGGTATATTTACTCGCATTAACTAAGGCTAAGCCATAAAAAATTAGCGTAGCCGGCGCCACAAAACCAAAAAGTCCATATTTTAAAAGAGACAGGCAAAAAATTCCACCCGTTGCCAAAGGAATTAACGCACTCACCACAAGTCGCTGAGAAAGCTTATCCCAAATTTTTTGTCCCTTTTTTCGTGCCTTGCGAACCGTCAGAAAAATCCCAGTACTAATGGCTAAAAATAGAACCCCACCCGCAGTCAGCAAAAAGAAGGTTAGTGCATCTAAGCCCCATTTTTCCGCTCCAGATTGGGCGATGTGATAGGAGTCTTGACCCGCAAAGGGACTGACTTCCAAGTATTGATAGACCAAAGCGGCACCAATTAAAGCGAAAATTCCCGCAAATACGCCGGATAATCCACTCAAAGAGATGAAGCGAGACGAACGTTCCATCAGGGAACGAATTTCATTGAGGTCTTCTAAATGTTGTTGCTGACTTTTCATTATTGTCAATTTTTAAAAAGTACTTTGAAATTCAAAGTTAATGGCAAATATCCTTAAATGCAACCACTTGGCGTATTTTTTTTAGGAAGATTGGCAGGAAAAGATCAACTCGGGCATATTTTAGGGTTTGAAAATTGTTTTTAAACAATGCCTAAATTCAAGAAAATTAACCGTTCTTTTTTTCCAGCTGTTAAAATAATTACCTTTGCGGAGGAGTTGTAAGTACCTGAAATATTTAGACTGAATTACCCTAGAATTATAGCAGTCCATTTCAGGCTGAAGCCAAATAAAACGACCATTTTTACAAAAAAATAAGAACCTAAATTTTATGAGCGAGTCTTTTGAAGTAATTGGTGGAGTACAATTAAAAGGAGAAATTACACCACAAGGTGCCAAAAACGAGGCATTACAGGTATTATGTGCCGTTTTATTAACGGACGATCTAGTGCAGATTGATAATATTCCAGATATTCGGGACGTCAATCGACTACTCGAATTATTGGCTGGCTTTGGAGTAAAAGTTAATCGACTGAGTCGAAATAGCTATACTTTTCAGGCGGATGAAATTGATTTGGACTATTACGGTTCAACAGATTTTCAGCAAAAAGCGCGTAGTATTAGAGGATCGGTAATGTTGATTGGACCAATCCTGACGCGTTTTGGGAAAGCTTATTTACCAACGCCCGGAGGAGATAAGATCGGTCGACGGAGATTAGACACACACTTTATTGGCTTTCAAAAATTAGGGGCTAGCTTTGATTACGATGAAGTAGATCGCCGCTATTACGTTGCTTCTCCGAAGTTGCAAGGTTGTGATATGTTGATGGACGAAATCTCGGTAACGGGAACGGCCAACGTTGTTATGGCTGCAGTTATGGCTGCTGGAAAAACGAGTGTTTATAACGCCGCTTGTGAGCCTTACGTACAGCAATTATGTAAAATGCTTAATCGAATGGGCGCCAAGATAGAAGGAATTGGTTCAAACTTGTTGACGATCCACGGCGTAGAAAGTATGCAAGGTACGACTCATGAAATCCTTCCCGATATGATTGAAATTGGAAGTTTCATCGGTTTGGCAGCAATGACGCAATCTGAAATCACAATCAAAAATGCGAAAGTCAAAGAGTTGGGAAATATTCTCTCCGTTTTTAAGCGGATGGGGGTGCAATTAGAAATTCGCAACGACGATATTTACGTGCCTCGCCAAGAAGAATACGAAATCCAAAGTTTTATTGATGGTTCTATTATGACCATTTACGATGCACCTTGGCCAGGGTTTACACCAGATTTGATGAGTATCATTCTAGTAATGGCGATTCAGGCAAAAGGTAGTGTTCTGATTCACCAAAAAATGTTTGAAAGTCGTTTATTCTTCGTGGATAAATTGATTGATATGGGCGCACAAATTATTCTGTGTGATCCGCACCGAGCTACCGTAATTGGTCTCAATCGGAAGCAACAATTGCGAGGTATACAAATGACCTCTCCTGATATTAGAGCAGGAGTAGCGCTATTAATTGCTGCCTTATCGGCAAATGGAAAAAGTGTAATTGATAACATTAATCAAATAGATCGTGGATACCAAGATATCGAGCAACGCCTCAATGCTTTGGGGGCAAATATCAAACGGGTGAGTGCTTCTTAAGTGAACAAATGGAAGCAAATGATATTCTAGACCAAAATTTTAAAGAACCGGGACAAGAACGGATAGAAATCGAGTTGCTGTCTCCAACAAAGTTTATTTTTCTTGATGTATTGAGTTTTGGTCTGTACAGTACTTGGTGGACTTACAAAGCTTGGTGCTTTTTTCAGCGGAGAGATCAACTCGATATTAATCCAGCTTTTCGGGCTATCATTTATATTTTTTATCTGCACGCATTACTTGAAAAAATTCAGATCAATGCCAAAAAGTTGGCGTATACTCCGAGCTTTTCTAGTGTGAAAACATTCATTTTAATTCTTTTTCTTGAGCTATTCGGTTGGTTACCCGATCCGTGGTGGCTGGTTTCTTTCGTATCTTTTTTGCCTTATCTAAAGCCATTAGGTGCTTTTAACGATATCATTGAGCACGATAATTTTTCTCAAGTGAAGGTAACGAATGAGTTTAACGTACCACAGCTTATCTTTATCCTAATTGGACTTTTATTTTGGGGCGTGATCAGCTTAGGTTATTTCTTTCCTGTAGCACCTGAGCTATAATATCCATCAGCACTTTTTCTCTTTATTTTTTATAACAGAATAATCTCATTTCATACATATTATTAATTTTAAATATGTAAATTACATTGATGGCAGTGTGTTAGCACAAAGTAAGGGTGTTGATATACTGTTTGTAGTTGTTTTAATAACCTCAAAAAAACAAAATGATGAATGAGAATGAAATCGCCAGTGTTGCGATCTATCCTCCTATTGGTATTTCCCGAGTCGGTAACTCGGAGGAATATTTCTACGCTTCGGACGTTCCTGGTGTAGCACCGAATCCTCCCGGTGGTTTTAAAGATGCAGCCGGTCGTGTTAAGAAGCAAGTTGCTCGCTTTCGAGTTTACGCTTTTAATGCCCAAGGTAAAGTACTCGGAGAACTTACGGCTAGTCAAACGGTTTCCATCGAATGGCGCGTACACGTAGCCAATGTAAAAGCTGCATGGTACACTTTTCAAAATGCCTTGGATCTCCCTGGTTATAGTATTCCTGCTCCACCAAGAAATAACAATGTTTCTGGTGCAGATCGTGAAAATTTAGTTATTGATCCGGGATCGGTTACCATTTCTGGCAAAGCGGTACAGGGAAAGACGTATGATTTGGAAGGTAGCTTTTACGATATTCCTGTTAAGTTGGGCTCGGTTCGTACTGACGAGGCAGGTCGCCTTCTGTTTTTTGGAGGCGATGGTCATTCCGCTTCTTTGGATAATAAACCTGCGGTGACTTTTGCAAATAATGACGGCTGGCACGATGATACTTCGGATGGTGTCATTCGGGCAAAAGTCAAAATTAATGGTAAGGAATTAGAAGCAACGCCCGCGATGGTCGCCGTAACACCGCCAGATTTTGGACCGGGTTTATTTGGGGTCGTAACGATGAATGATGTCGTACAGGATCTTTTTATTCGGGAATTTAACTACCCTGATCCTACGGCGCATGGATTAGAATTCTGGAGGGATATTTATCCGATTCTTCAACGCATGACGGATACGCAGTGGGTAAACCAAGGTTTCTTTGTTTTATTTGGTAAAAATTCGCCTTCCGATTTTAATGATCCTGATTTGCTAAGGCAATTATCCAGTCCTGCCAATAAAGATCTCGAAGCGCGCCGGCGTGTTTTTGAGTGGTTTAGAAATCCAGATTCCAAAGCATACACACCTGCTAAGATTCCTCCTTTCTACGGAGATGGTTTTGGTGAGTACGAAAAAATAGCTTTAGTAGATTTACCGATTACCCGTACACAATATGTTCATTTACAAAAATGGGCCTCTGGAGGTTTTGTTACGGGGGAAAGAGTTGCTCCCGTGCCTTTTGCAGAAATGACTCCCGCTCAGCAATTGAATGCCTTGAATCAAGCGCCTCTAGAAGAATGCCTAGGTGGTCCTTTTCATCCGGGTATCGAGTTGACTTGGCCGATGCGGGTAAAAGAAATGTGGGAACGACCTTATCGACTCAAAGTAGTCGAAGAAGGAGAAGCAACCCAACTCGATTTTGGTCCTTTACTGTCTCCCTCCATTGCCCTCGGTCCTGATGGTCCGTTGAGTAAAAGTGGTCCTGGTGCTTTGACGCGTTGGTTAGGCGTACCTTGGCAAACAGATGAGGCTAGCTGCCTCTCTGGTTATGATACTACAACTTATCTTCCTTTGCCTTCTTTCTGGGCGGCTCGTGTTCCCAATCAAGTACTTAGTGAACAAAGTTACCAACGAATGGAAGATGGCAGTGTCAATATTGCACAACGCTTAAAGCATTTTGATTACCGACAAGATTGGTTACGAGACTTCGGTAGTAACTACACCAAAAAAATTAATTTGATGGTGGCAGAATGGCACGAACTAGGCATCGTAGCACCAATAGAACAGGAACCCGAAAATAATGAGAATGGATTTTTACCAACGAAAGTATGGAAAGAAACCGGAAGACATTACAGCAGCACAGACGCTACTTTTGCACAAGTACTCTACGCAGAAAATGTTACACTGACTTTAAAGAAAGAGCATGGTTTCGTATTAAAAGCAGCTACGCCAAGCAGAACAAGAGAACGCAGAACTTTTCGACGGGATGAAAGATAATCAACATTATCCAGTAATTATTGTAGGTGGCGGGCCAGCAGGCTTAGCCACCGCTTTAACGCTTTCTGCGAGAGGGGTTTCCTACGCTTTAATCGAAGCACAAGCTACTCCTATACAAAAACCAGGGGAAGCAATTCCACCTAACGCCAGACCTTTGTTGCGACAACTTGGTCTTGAAAACTTGATGCTAGCCAAAGAACATCATCAATATTATGGCAATAAAAGTTGCTGGGGAAGTGAAGAGCTCGTGCAGGAAGAATTTATGAAAACACTCCATCAACACGGTTATCTTTTAGATCGAAAGCATTTTGAAGGGCAACTGCGAAATTTAGCAAAAACGGGACTAGGAACATTTTACGAAGCGTATCGCTGTCGGGGCATATCGCGAAAAGGAGATGGATTTGTATTAGAAATTAATAATGGTCAAACGACTCAAAACTTGTACGCAGACTACCTTGTTGATGCAACGGGAAGAAAAGCTTCCTTGTGTCGGCATTTAGGTATCGAAACCAATCACCTAGATCAACAGTTTGGCTTAACGATGCAAGTACAATTATCTACTCTGGTAGCACAGCAAATTTACATTGAGGCAACGAAGCGAGGTTGGTGGTACGCTGCACCAATGGGAAAGCAAAAATTGTCGTTGATGTTTTTTACCTTAAAGGAATTATTACCCCGAAAGGCAAACCAAATTAGTTTTTTGAAAAGACAGCTCAAGGCTAGTCCATTGATGACCAATTTGGTAAAAGATTCAACTTTTGATCAGGCAGCGATTAGGTTAATGCCTGCGGGGACGAGTCGTTTGAATAAACCTTATGGGCATCGTTGGATAGCCGTTGGTGATGCCGCTTATGCCTACGATCCTATTTCTTCCTACGGAATTACCTCGGGTTTAGCGTCAGGGTATTACGGCGCGCACGCCTTGGCCGCAACGATGCGCGGAGATCAAGAAGCCTTGTCTGTTTATCATTATCTAATGGAACGTGCGTTTCAAGCTTACTTACAAAAATTGTATGTACACTATGATCAGGAAAAAAGATGGTCAGGGGAGTTGTATTGGCAAAATCGTTTAGGTTTGAAGAAGAGGGAAAGTAGCGTCGCACAGGAGGGATAAACAAATTTTACCGCTAACTTTATCAATTCTATAAGAGAACAATCACTACACTTTCCTGTTTAGCAATAGACGATGTATTACGTCGGAAAAAAAACTTCCACGTAGGCAGTATCAATATTTCCTAAATTCTATCGTATATTTACCTTGTGGAAAACTTACAGCGCTTATTGGGGCTTTATCGAGATGATTCAAGAACCCAACAGATCATACAATTACTCGAATCAGAAACTCCGATAAGACTTCAAGTAGAAGGATTAATTGGAGCACAGGAATCCTTTGTGCTCGCTGGAACGTATCTCTCTCAACCTCGACACCATCTACTCGTCGCAAATGATAAAGAGGAAGCGGCTTATCTTCAAAATACCCTCGCCAATTTATTTAATAAAAAAACAATTCATTTTTTTCCAGATTCTTTCAAGCGACCAATGTTGTTTGCAGAGCTGAATAATAATAATGTCTTGCAACGTACCGAAACGATTAATAAAATCACTAGTGAAATGGTCATTGGTGAGATCGTGGTAAGTTACCCAGAGGCTTTATTCGAAAAAGTAGTCGCACCAGCGGTACTAGAAAAAAGTCGTATCAATATTACTAAAGATGAAAAAGTAGATGTAACGGCACTGATCGAAATCCTAGCCGAATATGGTTTTGAGCGAGTAGAATTTGTCTACGAACCAGGACAGTTTTCTATTCGAGGTGGTATTATTGATATTTTTTCTTATGGTAATGAATGGCCTTACCGAATTGAGTTGTTTGACGAAGAAGTAGAAAGTATTCGAACGTTTGATCCAACGACACAATTGTCGCGGTTAAAAATTGCTAAAGTAACAATCGTACCGAACATCAATACAAAGTTTTCTCGTGATCAAAAAGTATCTTTGTTACAAGTCTTACCACCAGAAACTATCATTTGGGTAAAAGACTTTCAAATGGTCTTGGATAAATTGCAAATTTGTTTTGAAAAAGCAGAAGAATTTGCGTCGTCAATTTCCGTTTTGGATGAAAGTGAACTAGCCGTTTTATTCAAAGAAAGAGCTTTTATTTTACCACATCACGTAGTAGATGATATTCAAGACTTCTCTTTAATTTTATTAGGAAAAGATGGTGGGCTGGCGAACTTGAAAGCAGATCAAAAAATAACATACACTACCAAAGCTCAAACTAGTTTTAATCGCAATTTTAAAATCCTGATTGAAGAATTGCAAAGTAATACGGAGAAAGGTATCGAGAATTATTTGTTTACAGAAAATCCTCGACAGATAGAACGATTCTACGCTATTTTTGAGGATTTAGAGGCTAAGGTACAGTTGCATCCAATTAATAAAGCGATCAATGAAGGTTTTATTGACACCAATTTAAAAGTTGCGTGTTACACTGATCATCAGATTTTTGATCGATTTCATAAATATAAGCTTCGGCGAGGTTTTACAAAAGATCAAGCCCTGAATTTACGTTTGTTACGGGAGTTGCATCCAGGAGACTTTATCTCACACATTGACCATGGCGTTGGACGATATTCTGGCCTAGAAAAAATTAATATCAACGGTCACGTACAGGAATCAGTACGGATTTTTTATAAAAATAATGATATTCTTTACGTAAGTATCAATTCACTACATAAGATTACCAAATACGTAGGGAAAGAAGGAACGGCTCCCAAACTGAATAAGCTGGGCTCGGATGCATGGGCAGCCATCAAGCGCAAAACCAAGCGCAAAGTTAAAGATATCGCTAAAGAATTAATCAAGCTATACGCCAAGCGTAAAGCGTCGAAAGGACACGCTTTTCCTCCCGATGGTTATTTACAAAATGAATTAGAGGCTTCTTTTATCTACGAAGATACACCAGATCAATTCAAAGCTACCAACGAGGTCAAAGAGGATATGCAGAAGCCTTATCCAATGGATCGACTTATTTGTGGCGATGTTGGTTTTGGAAAAACGGAAGTGGCGATGCGAGGTGCTTTTAAAGCGGTAGTGGGAGGAAAACAAGTTGCGATTCTTGTGCCAACCACAATCTTGGCTTTACAACATTACAAAACTTTTCAGGAGCGATTACATGAATTCGGTGTAACGGTAGATTATATCAATCGCTTTCGCACGACAAAAGAAAAAAAGGAGATTTTTGCCAATTTGAAAGCCGGGAAAATTGATATCGTAATTGGTACACACGGTTTACTTAACAAGGCAGTTGGTTTTAAGGATTTAGGTTTGCTCGTGATTGATGAAGAACAAAAATTTGGTGTTGCAGCAAAAGAGAAGTTGAGAAACTTGCAAGTCAACGTGGATACACTGACTCTAACGGCAACCCCAATTCCAAGGACGATGCAGTTTTCTTTAATGGCCGCGCGCGACTTATCCGTCATTCGTACACCACCTCCGAATCGACAACCGATCCATACGGAACCCAGAATTTTTAGTGACGAATTGGTCAAAGATGCGATTTACTACGAAGTCAATCGGGGCGGGCAAGTTTTCTTTGTTCACAATCGGGTAAAAACGCTACCGGATATGGCGGCAATGATTACGCGGATGTGTCCAGATGTAGATATTAGAATGGCACACGGTCAAATGGAGGCGAAAGGATTGGAAAAAACACTGCTTGACTTTATCAATAAGAAATTTGATGTACTAGTTTGTACAAATATCATTGAAACGGGCTTGGATATTTCCAATGCCAATACGATTATGATCAATAATGCTCATCAATTTGGAATGAGTGATTTGCACCAGTTACGGGGTAGAGTAGGTCGATCTAATCGGAAAGCATATTGCTATTTGTTTAGCCCACCGTTATCCGTTTTGACTTCTGATGCTCGAAAGCGACTCAAAACCTTGGAAGAATTTTCTGACTTGGGAAGTGGTTTCAATATCGCCATGCGAGATTTAGATATTCGAGGAGCTGGAAATTTATTGGGGGGAGAACAAAGTGGTTTTATCTCCGATATTGGTTATGAAACTTACCAAAAAATATTAGAAGAAGCGATTCAGGAATTAAAAGAAAATCAATTCAAAGATCTGTTTAAAGAAGATTTAGAAAAGAAAAGAGAATATGTACGTGACGTTCAAATTGAAACGGATATCGAAATGTTGATTCCAGACGATTACGTGACGAACGTACAAGAACGTTTGAATCTTTATACGGAATTAGATCAACTCAAAACAGACGAAGCCGTTGAAGCTTTCGCCAAAAAATTAGAAGATCGTTTTGGAAAAGTTCCTAGAGCGGTTAAGGAATTATTTAATGGCTTACGATTGCGGTGGCTTTGTAAACAATTGGGCTTTGAACGGCTTACGCTAAAGAACAAAAAAATGCGCTGCTACTTTATTTCTAATCCACAATCGCCGTTTTTTGAAACGGCACTATTCAATCATTTACTGCAATTTGTTGCCAAAAAAGGACCCCGCCATAAACTTACGTTTAAAAAATCTGTGCGACATTTTATTTTAATTCGAGACGAAGTTAAAAACTTAAGAGAAGTACATAATATTTTAAATTTATTAATTAAAAATGTAGATGCCGCAATGGGTAATGCCTAAAATTAACGCTCTTGATAGCGAGCTGCTAGATTCACTATGATAAAAGAAAAATTTCTTGTCCTCCTTTTAGGTATCCAAATTATAATTGCGGTCTATTATCTACCAGTCTCAATTGATAATTTACAGCGGTTACTGGAGGGTAACTTTATCGATAATTTAGGATTTTTAATTGGAACTATTTCTCGGTATGGGTTTACGATTATAGGAGGAATTGGTCTAGTAAAATATCTTCAAGACAAAGATATTAACAATACTTATTTAAGGCTTTGTTATTTTTTCTTTGCCATAGAATTTATCTTGAGTGCTCCCGCTACGCTTATGATTTACCTTCGATTTGACTTGACGACTAATTTTATGTTTTTCTTTTTCAATATCTTAGCTACGATCAAATTAATTTTGACCGTGCTGGTATACGGTACTCAACTTAAGACTGTTCAATTTGAAAAAAAAGCCACTGCAAGCATTCGTTTAAGTCATCACTTTGTAGATAGTTTGGCGCTAACGTTACTAGCGCTTCAATTACGGGAGTCTTATCAGTTTTTACTAGGAATTGGAATATTATCAGAATTCTACCTCGTTTATTTTTTTTCACGCTTCTTCTACTATTTGATTGCTGAGAGCATTTTTCAGCAGACCTTTGGCAAAATGATTACCAAGCATTATGTCACGCAGATGGATGGTGGGAAAGCAAGCTTTGGGCAGATTCTCAAGCGAAGCTTAGTGAGAATGATTCCTTTTGAAGCGGTATCGCTCTTAGCACAACCCTGGATGGGGTGGCACGATAGTTTGTCAGACACCAATGTATATCCTTTATCAGAGCAAAGAGAAGTAGCTATGGAGGATTACTTATTGGATCATTTAGTGGAAAAAGAAGCGCTTTAGTCCAAGGCGTATTCGGGGCTCTTTTATCCCTACGGTGTAAAACGCCCACCGATAATACTTACCAAGACAAATTAAACCACTTACTAACTTCCGTCCATTTTTTTGAGCAGTATTTTCGTTACTCAAATTCCTTTTAGGTAACGGCTTAAAGCAGTTTTTGCGCGTACAGTCAATTGTACTTACAATACTAAAGACCACGGTTTTAAACCAAAGCGTTGCTTCCTGTACCGTTTATTTTTAAATAAATAAGCATTTACTCAAGTTGCTCAAGAACTTTACTTAAAAGGATTGGAGATTGGTAGAAATACTGAAATGATTTACCCCACCCGCAATGTGATAAAAACTCCGACCATAATCAATCCGAAAACGATTGATTTTAAAACCTAAACCGAGGGAAAAACCAGATAGACTTCTAAAGTTTTCAACCGATAATTCTTTCCGTCTAAAATGATTATAACCGACTCGCAGGCGGAAATTTTCTGTTTTACCAAATAAAAATTCTCCATTAAAAATAAAATGGCGGAATAGATTATCGAAGAAAATAGAAGCATTACTGCGTTCTGAATTATTTTGTTCGTCGCCAAACAAAAGTGTCGTTTCTTCTTGGTTCGGATCATCGTAGAGAATATTCCAGCGTTGTAAATTGTGCGCAATAATGGAGAAGCGAAAAGGAAGATATTTCAATTTTTTCGAAATACCGAATTGTAAATCCAAGGGAAGAGATTCCTGACGACCTTCTTCGTAAGTGCTAAGTTGTGTTCCCAAGTTTCTAACGACGAGCGTCGCACTAAAACTTTTAGAAGAATCTTGATAAAAAGCAGCTAAATCGGTCGCAATACCTACGGAGTGGTACGCTTCCAATTGAGAACTAATAACTTTGACGTTGGCTCCGATAGATAAATTTTCATAAAGCTGATGCGAGGCACCCATAGTAATTGCGTACTCCGAAGCTTTGAAATTTCCCGTGACGTTACCAAATTCATTGGTTCCAATAAACTCGCCATAACTAGTATATTGAATCCCACCGTGTACATTAATTTTCCAAGGCTTGATCTCATGACCATAATTAACAAATCCGTGTTGAATACCTGCTAAGTGGAAATTGTGATTGAAAGAAATTGCTTGATGCATCGTCGGGTTGAGCAAAGCTGGATTCGCCTGTGCCAATGAAACGTCATCATCCTTAATGGTGATTAAGTTTCCACCCAAGCCCGTGATTCTAGCGGAACTAGAAAAATTTAAAAATTCGTAAACGTTATCTCCGCCAATTTGTCCCCAAGAGGAGTTAGAGCAAAAAAATAAAACTAAAAAAAATAAAACTTTATTCATAGCACAATGGGTATATCAGTAACTGCAAAAGTTGGCAGTTCTTATTATTGAGTTTTAGAAACCTATTCTTCCTTTTTTACTGCTCCGTCCTTTTTTGTCCAAGTCGTGACGCAAGCACCGTAGTTACAATTCATTTTTTTGACTAAGGTTCCCGTTTCGTCAAATAATTCTAGTTCTCCGTGTTCTTTATTGGGATTGACGGACCCTTCTAGCGTTTTATAATTCCCCTTAGCTTTAATGGTTCCATTTTCATAATACTCTTCGAAAGGACCATCTTCTTCGTTTCCTTTGAAAGCTACAATTTCTTTCACTCTTCCGTTCGGATAATAAAACTTCCAATTCCCCGTCATATTCCCCGCTACGTATGCTCCTTCACTCTTAAGCGTATTATTTTCTTCGTAAAAAGATTTGTACGGTCCTACAAAGATGCCATTCTCGTAATTCTCAAGGGCTTCTACGCTACCATTTTCGTAAAATACTTTTCGTTCTCCGTGGAGTACATCATTTAAGTAATTTGCTTCTTCAACTTTGTGCTTACCAATGTATTTAGTACTGAGCCCATTTCTCAAATTCGTTTTAGAATCTTTTGTGTATTTCTCAATGAGATTACCTTCTCCATCACGTACTTCGGCGATTTCTGTTTGCTTGCCACAAGCGAAGCATAAAAAAGAAACCAAGATTACAAAAAAGCTTAATCGTGTCATAGTTTTTATTTTTCTAGACTTTACGCTAAGTCATTCTCAAAATTTAGGACTTAACCCAATTGCTCGAATTACTTATTTTTAAGGAAAAAACTAAAATTAGTTTTGACAATATGCCAAACAAAGATAGTTGTTTTGGTAAAAGATAAGTCGACTATTTTTTACCAAAAAAAATGAATACGAAATATTCAACGAATAGGACAGCCTAAAATTATAAAAAGTCCGTGAAATACATCACGGACTTTCTATAGAATGTCAAATATTTGAAAATATTTCCTCGATCGAACTAGAGTTGTTTAATTTACTCCGTTTTGACTTGGCTCAGACACTTTTGCTATTTGTATTTTAGCTCTACCAATACTTTCGTAATGTAAACCTAACGCTCGCATTTTTTCCATATCGTATAAGTTTCGACCATCAAAAATTGCTTGATGCTTTAAGCTTTTCAATTTTTCAAAACTTGGTGTACGGAAAACGCTCCACTCTGTGATGATTGCCAACGCATCCGCATCTTCCAATGCATCATACTGGTTGCTTACTAAAGTGATTTTATCGCCATAAAGTTTCTTAACGTTGTCCATCGCTTCTGGATCATACGCTTTTATTTTAGCGCCAGCTTCCAACAATTCATCAATGATGTATAATGCTGGTGCTTCTCGGATATCATCTGTATTAGGTTTAAAGGCTAATCCCCAAACTGCAATTGTTTTGCCTGCGATATCATCTCCAAAGAAATGCTTAATTTTTTGGGATAGTATATTCTTTTGTAAACGGTTCACGTTCATCACAGAATTCAAAATCTTAAAATCGTAATCGTGTTGATTAGCTGTTTTAGCTAAGGCTTGTACATCTTTAGGGAAACAACTTCCTCCGTATCCTACCCCTGGAAATAAAAATCGCTTTCCAATTCGGCTATCACTACCCATTCCTTTTCTTACATTATCGACATCTGCACCGGCTTTCTCACAAAGATTAGCAATCTCGTTCATAAAAGAAATTCGAGCAGCTAAGTAAGAATTGGCAGCATACTTCGTCATTTCAGCAGAACGCTCATCCATAAAAATGATTGGATTTCCTTGTCTTACAAATGGCTCATATAAAAGCTTCATTACTTTTCTTGCTTTCTCAGAACTTGTACCAATAACCACTCGGTCCGGCTTCATGAAATCATCTACTGCTACTCCTTCCCGTAAAAACTCAGGATTAGAAACAACGTCAAATAAATCTGTACTGCAGTTTTCTGCTAAGGCAGCGTGTACTTTTTCTGAAGTTCCTACTGGAACAGTACTTTTATCAATCACAACTTTATATTTTGTGATCATTGAAGAAAGTTGTTTTGCTACGCCTAAAATATAGGAAAGGTCAGCCGAACCATCTTCCCCCGGAGGAGTAGGTAAAGCCAAAAAGATAACCGATGCATTTTCAATAGCACTGGCTAAGTCCGTCGTAAAACTTAAACGACCTTGTTTGGTGTTTCTTTCAAAAAGCAATTCTAGGCCGGGCTCAAAAATAGGCACTTCTCCGTTGCGCATTCGCTCTACTTTCTGCTCATCAATGTCAACGCAGATTACATTATTTCCAGTTTCAGCAAAACAAGTTCCAGTTACTAAACCGACATATCCGGTACCAACTACAGCTATATTCATTTTAAGTTGATTTTAAAATTATATAAAATTATCAAAAGGGTATATAAATTAAAGTTGCTTTTAAATGACCTTAGTAACCGAAGTTAAAGGCTTATAACTCAGGACATCATTTTTCTATCTTTCGCAGCTATATCGCTACTGAATAAGAAAAACTGAAGTACTGGATCACAATGCTTTAGCCGCAGGTATTAAAACCTATTTCTAAACAGCTTCATTAATTGTTCTTTTAGCGATAGAAGTAAGCAAGTATTTGGACAAAATTGCATTGTCATTAACTTACTACTAGTACTTAACGCAATTTGACAAAAAGAAATAGCATAATCCTGAAAGAAATCGTAGCTACTTTTTTAGTGGATTCCAAATGAAATCCTAGTCAAAGCACAAATGATTGTACCTAATCATACTTAATGGAATACACAAGTTATGCCAATTAAGACTTTTGCACCAATAATATGGGGCAAAGGTAAATCGTTAAGTACCCTTATCTAACAACTAGATAATTACTTGGGGATTCGTTAGGGAAGTTTTGGATAATCTGTCCCCATTTATTACGTAAATGGGGACAGATATATTATAGGGCTTTGCTTTTTAGACTAAAATTTTGGGATAAAGTCACCCAAAGCAAACTATTAGACGGGAAATCTAGTAAAAGTTTGAACGGAAATCCTTGATTGTCGCGTTCTTTTTCATCGCTTGAATTAAACTACCTCTTACTTGGCTTTGTGCCTGTAAAGAAGTTCTCTTTCTTAATTCAGGTACGTTTGATAATGGCGGTGGTGTCGTCTTATTCGTTAATTTCACAACATAAACACCAGAGTTACCTACAATTGGCTCAGATACTTGGTTCATGTCCATACTGAAGCTAGAAGAAATAACCTTAGGCTCGTTTCCTAATCCTTGTGCAAATGGAGAAGCAAAACTTGCTCCATTCACCGTATCAACTTTCGTACTGTACATTCCAGCAATACTGTTTAAGTCTTTACCGCTAACCTTACCTTTCACCAAACCAGCCTTTTTAAGATTTCTTACCAACGGCTCCAATTCGTTCTTAACATTAGCAATAGAAGGTAAACCTGCCGCTTGAATGCTTCTCAAGCCAGTAACCACATATTTGTTAGCATAAAATTGACCTTGCGCTTGGAAGGTAAAGATTTCTGGAGAAACATCTCCGACGGATGTATTTGGAGAGAACGCCCATTTTACCATATCTCTAGAAGATTGGCCACTTCCTAAATCTCCTACGATGAAATCATTCTTCTTCAAAGCTGCAGAACTTACAATGGATAAGTCGGAACGAGCATCAACGCTCTTCCCTAAACTTTCTAAAGTTCTATTTTCTCCCGTAAAAGTTAATACTTCATCGTAAACATTCTTTTGTGTTTCATCACTAGGAATAATCGGTTCGGAAATATAAGCTACTTTTACGCCCGTTTCATTTTTAATAAATTTTCTACCCGTTACTTGTACCAAGTGTACACCAAAGTTTGTAATCACGGGATATACTTTATCTTCTTCTGCTTTGTAGAAAGTTACGTCATTAAATGGCTTAACCATCGCATTGGGAGGATTAAAGCCTAAATCACCACCTTTAGAAGCACTAGGACCCTGGCTAAATTTGATCGCCAAAGAATCAAAGCTATGCTTGCCACTTTCAAATAAAGTTTTCAAACTATCAATCGTTTGATAAGCCCGCGCATATTCTGGTTGTGTCGCTGCATTAATTAAAATGTGACGAGATCGCACAGAATCAGGAATCACCTTACGGTCAAGTACTTTTACTGCACGGTAAGCCCCACCATCCAAATAAGGACCGTAAACGGTACCTACAGGAACGTCAAATAAAGTATCTGCAATCGCTGGGCTTAAAGTTTTCTTTGAGAAGTATACTTCGTCAATCGTACCATTATTATTACCTACGAATAAAGAATCATCTTCTGCTGACTTAAAGTCATTAACTAAGTCTGCAATGCCCGTTCTGTAACTAATAGAATCCGCTTTAGAAGGCTTGATGTCAAATACGACGTAATCTAGTCTTCTAGTTTCTTCGTCTTGCTTATAAAGTGCTGCATTATCTTTTAGGTAACTTTGGTAGTCACTATCCGTTAATTCTACGGCATCATCAATATCATCAAAAGGAATTTTAACGTAAGCGAAATTAACTTTCTGGTTTTGATCCAAGTAAGTCTGTTCTACCATCCATTTTGGCGTATACATGGCTTTGCTAACCATGGTATTCAATTTGGACTGTAAACGCTCTTTGATAATTTCAAATTCTTGCTCTCTCCAGTAAGGACCTAAATTAGGATCTTTTCCTAACTCTCCATTTTCTAAAGCAGCTTTAATTTGATTCAACTGATTTCTGTCCACTTGTCGAGTTTGTGGATTCGCCCATCTTTGTTGAATAATTGGGCTTAAATTATTGCCAAATTGCAATTCCATTACCTCCGCACTAGAAACACCAAGACCAAGGGCATCAGCTTCCTGCTCAACTAATGTTTTTTCGATTAAGTAATTCCATAAAGAATTACGGTTGTTGTAATAGTTATCGCTATTTTGATAACGAATCTTCTCTAAACGATTAAATTCATTAATATCGATTTTCTTACCGGCAATGTTGCCTACGGTCATTTGGGTCTGTCCAAAGATACTTTTTTGACCAGAGAACATATCCATCAGGATAAAAGCTGCTAATGCCAAGCCAATTGACAAAATTAAAAGCAAGCTGTTTTTACGAATTTTTCCAATCAAAGCCATTCTTGTCGTGTATTTTGATTTCTAGATAGAGTTAAAAAAAAGATTAATATAAAACTTTAATTCACCATGATTTAGATATAGCGAATTAAATACATTTAAGTATTGAGTCGTTTTAGAAAGGAGTACTTTCTAAAAAATCCATGCAAAGGTAAATTCTTTAGACCTTAAAGTCAAAAAAATAAGCGAAATGTGTAAATATAGTACCGTTAAGGGGCTAATCACAGCTCTTTTAGCAACTATTCTTGACTTTTTTCCGCTTGTGCTGCGATATATTGTGCTGCTGCGTCCAATTCTTCGTAAAATGCTTCTCCATATTTGCGAATCAGTGCCTCTTTTACGAATTGATAAATGGGGACTTGTTTCTCTTTTCCCAATTGACAAGCTGCCGAACAAATTTCCCAAACATCATAATTAATCGCCTCAAATCCTTGCTTAGGAGAAGCATTAACGCGGATGGGATACAAATGGCAAGAGATCGGTTTCTTAAAATCGGTAACACCAGCTTGGTGTGCTTGCTCAATGCCACACTGTGCAATGCCTAATACGGTATAATTCAAATAAGCGCAGGCACCGTTATTAATAAGTGGTGTTCCATTTTCATCTGCTTCTTTATAATAAGTGAATTTTCCTTCGCGCTCAATCACGGCTTTACCTTCTTCGGTCAAGTAGGGTGCAATTTTCTCGTAATCGGTTTCTAAAATCGTAAGCTCTGCATCTTCTAGCGGAGCACCGTAATCTCCTTCCCAACAACAAGCTCCTTTGCAGGCACTGAGATTACAATGAAATTGCTTAGCAACGATGTCGTCACTCACTAAAATGTCTTGGATAATAATCATTGGACGTAAATTATTAAAAAAATAGAATACAAATGCCTTACAAGAGAAAAATAGATGGATAACTTAGCGCAAATAACTTATGAGTACTTTACATCATACAATAAAAATCGTAATTTTGCTTTTTTACGACAAAAACTGATGTCTTTTATCCTTTCATCAAATGGATTATTGTACTTTAGCAAGAATTCATAAAGACAAGATTTCAAAATATAAATTAAAATGAAAAAAATACTCCTAAGTTTATTCACCGTTTTTTTGGTGTCGGGTGTCTTCGCTCAAAAACAAGACCAAACAGCTACTGAGCAAAACAGAGCCACTGAAAAGTATCGTGCGATGTTTCAGCTGAATGACGAACAAGGTCGTGAAATGGCAAAAATTGTTGCTAGACATACTCGTAACTCTCAGGAAATTCAAAGCCTTAAAGCCGCAGATCCTCAACAGTTTCTCAAAAAAAGAAAATCTATCGACATGGGAATGAATAATTCTATTCGAATGATTTTGAACAAAGACCAACTAAAGGTTTACCGCGAGCAACAAATTGAGCTCAGAAAAAAAAGAGCATATAAAGAACTTGAAATGAGAGAAAATAAAGCTAGTCAAAGAGAAGTCGAAGTAGCGATCGCGGAATTGTATCTCATTCAATAAAAAAATATGGTTTTCCGTTCTTTTTTGAACAATATCAATCTTTTTTGAATTATAATAATGCAGTGATTTTTGATTTTATGAAAATCACTTATCTTATTAAATCATAAGGTAGTTTGTTTTTAAGTTAGACAACTAAAAAGTAACTACCACTAACCCTATTAATAATACCTACTGAATGGACCCGCTTAAACAGAAATTTGCCGATAAGTCACAAGCATTACGCACGGAAGTAAAATCATTACTCAAAGCACATGGTGGTCAAAAAGTTGATGAGGTTACCCTCAAACAAGTTTTTGGCGGAATGAGAGGTGTAAAGAGTATGATTTGGGAAACTTCCCAATTAGATTCCATTGATGGAATTAGATTCCGAGGACACTCTATTCCCGAACTAAGAGACAAACTACCCAAAGTACCAGGAGGTAAAGAACCACTTCCCGAAGGTTTATTTTGGCTGATGCTTGTTGGTGAAGTCCCAACGGATGATCAAGTAAAATGGTTAACGGATCAGTGGACGAATAGAAGTAATGTTCCTAATCACGTCTTCAAAGCGTTGGATGCAATGCCTAAGGATACGCATCCAATGACACAGTTTAACTTAGCCATCTCCGCGATGCAAACGGAAAGCGTATTTTCTCGCCGCTACGCGGAAGGTCTTAATAAAGGACAATACTGGGATGCTACTTACGAAGATGCCATGAACTTAATTGCTCGTTTGCCCCGAGTTGCTGCTTATATTTATCGTCGTACCTATCACGATGGCAAACACATCGCTCCAGATATTTCTTTAGATTGGGGTGGGAATTTTGCTCATATGTTGGGCATAGAAGGAGAAGATTTCAAAAGTTTTATGCGTTTATACTTAACTATTCACGCAGATCACGAAGGAGGAAATGCTTCGGCACACGCAACTCACTTGGTGGGTTCTACCTTAAGTGATGCGTACCACGCTTTTTCTGGCGGAATGCACGCTTTGGCCGGTCCTTTACATGGTTTAGCAAACCAAGAAGTAATTAAGTGGATTTTCAAAATGTTGGATACCTTAGGAACAAGAAGACCAAGCAAGTCTCAAATTATTGACTACGTTAATAGTACGCTTGCTGCTGGACAAGTTATTCCGGGCTATGGTCACGCCGTACTGCGAGAACCCGATCCACGATTTATCGCACAAAAACGATTTGCAGAAGAATATACTTCCGACTCAGAAATTATCAACGTCGTTTGGCAATGCTTTGAGGTTATTCCTCCGATCCTTAAAGGTTTGGGGAAAGTCAAAAATCCTTGGCCAAACGTAGATGCTCACTCTGGTGCAATCTTAGTTAATTATGGTCTGACGGAATATAGTTACTATACGGTTCTCTTTGGTGTTTCTCGTGCGTTGGGAGTATTATCTGCGTTGTGCTGGTCTCGAGCGCTAGGTTTGCCGTTAGAACGACCAAAATCGGTAACGACCGCGTGGGTTTTAGATCACCTCAAATCAGAAGGCTTGACATAAGCGATTTTATTTTAAAATCTATTGTTACTCAAAAAGCTGAATCCTTATCAAAGGATTCAGCTTTTTGTTTTTTAAATGCACAACAACACAAATAATCATTACCAACACCAAACGGAATGGTATTTATTGATACTTACTGCATTTTGAAGATTCCTTTTCAATAACTGACGGTATTAAAAAAAAGAATCATAGCGCTCTTTGACTTAATTCCTTCAACTTGTTTTTCCCTAAAATAATTTCCCCAAAACTTCAACTTGCTTAGCCTACAAGGCATTTAAAAGAGGTAGTTCTCCACAACTTTATCGTTTAACTAACACTTTAGCTCTCTTTTTGGAATTAATCCTAAAAATATTAAGCTAGAATCGTGGAAAAGGATAAAAAAAAATTATTTTTGGGGGACTTTGAATTCCTAACCATTAAAATTGGATTATGAAATATCCTTCAGAATTAAAATACTCTCCCGAACACGAGTGGGTGAGAGTAGAAGATGGAAACATCGCTTATATTGGAATCACGGATTTTGCACAGGGAGAACTGGGTGATCTAGTTTACGTTGAAGTAGAAACAGTTGGAGAAACTTTAGATAAAGATGCTGTATTTGGTACTGCGGAAGCGGTAAAAACCACTTCTGACCTTTTTATGCCCATCGCCGGTGAAATTTTAGAATTTAACAACGAGTTAGATGGAGGAGGAGGAGATAATCCTGCGATTATCAATGAAGATCCTTACGGAAAAGGTTGGATTGTTAAAATTAAAATGACGAATCCAACAGAGTTAGAGGGTTTGATGGACGCGGCTACTTATGAAGGTAGTTTAGCGTAATAATTTTTTTTTGAAAAAAAAGAAGAGGCATACACCAAAAAAAAGAAAGCCTGCATCTTATTATATAGAAGCCATTAAAAAGGAAGGGGTTTGAAATATTATTGGCCGGCTCTACTTTGGAGTATACTCATTTTTGTGCTTTCCGCAGGACCTGGCGTACAAGTACCAAGCTCTTGGACAGATTTAATTTCAGTAGACAAATTTGGTCATGCTGGTGTCTATGGTATTTTGACGATTTTAATTTGCTGGGGAAGTTGGAAAGAAAAGCAGGCTTTAACAAACCGTTTATTGTTGTTTGGATTTAGCGTAAGCAGCACTTTCGGGATTATTATGGAGGGAATGCAATACTTCTTTTTCCCGCATAGATATTTTGAAGTCTTAGATATTATTGCTAATATTATTGGCTCGTTAATAGGTTTATTTTTATTTTATTTATTTTATAAAACTGACTAATATGGATATTGCAATTGCTGGCACTCCGCTACTCTCTATCATTGCATTTATCGTTGTCCTCATTATTGGAGTAATTTTCTTCATGAAGCGACGATTACGTGGTATGGCAGATAGTGGCGAATTGGCACAAAAGTACCAAAGCAGCTCCAGTCAATCGCCTTTGAAAAGTCGTAATAAATACCCAGAAGCAGATGTTTTTGGATTGAGCGGCACTTTCTTAAATATCGGAATGGCACTCGCTATCGGCTTATCTATTTTAGCCTTTAGTTGGACTACCTACGAAGATTTGGTAATCATTCCGGATGATGCGATGGAAATGGATGAGGATATCGAAGTTGAACCTCCTCGTACTGCTGAACCACCACCACCTCCACCACCGCCTCCACCTCCAGTAATTGAAGAGGTGCCCGAGGAAGAAATTGAGGAAGAAGAAGAACCTGAATTTGTTGATCAGAGTGTGGAAGAAGAAACGGTAGTAGAAGCTCCCGAACCGGAACCAGAGCCTGAAGCGCCACCTCCGCCACCACCACCACCACCGCCACCACCAGAGCCTGAAGTGGAAGAAATTTTTAAGGTTGTGGAAGAAATGCCTCGATTCCCTGGTTGTGAAGACAAGGGAAGTATGGCAGAGAAAAAGAAGTGTGCCACTGAAAAGATGCTTCAATTTATCTATAAAAACATTAAATATCCTCCGATTGCGAGAGAGAATGGTGTAGAAGGAACGTGTGTAATTCGTTTCGTCGTAGATAAAGATGGTAGTGTTAAAGAACCAACAATCGTTCGAGATATTGGTGCGCAGTGTGGACAGGAAGCTAATCGAGTGGTCAAATTGATGAATCAAATGCCACAGAAATGGACACCTGGAAAGCAAAGAGGTAAACCCGTAAAGGTTTATTTTAATCTTCCGGTAAAATTCCGATTAGAGTAAAAAATTTCTGATCAATACTGCCTCGCTTTTAGTTTGCTAATTGAGCGGGCAAAAAAACGGCTATTCCTTCTGGGATAGCCGTTTTCTATTGGGCAACTTTTTATGGTATCTTACGTTTTGTAAGAAGGAGTAAGTGCGGGCACAAAATTTTGTAGTGAAACAACTTCTATCTCTTACCATCAAATCATCTTAACAAAAGAAAATGCGTATTTTAATAAGTTTATTGGTCTTTCTTTTTCCCTTGATGCTATTTGGACAGGATGCTCGATTGGCACAGCAGTATTATCAAAGTGGGGAATACGAAAAAGCGGGAAGTCTTTACGAAGCTCTTTATGAAAAGAATAAGAACGATTATTATTTTTCTAAGTACCTAGATTGCTTAATCGCTTTAGAAAAGTATAAGATTTGTGAGAAAATTATCAAAAAAGAAATTAAGAAAAAGCCTAAATCTGTTGAGCTTTACGTTACTTATGGTAATCTATACGAACGACAATATCAAGACGATCAAGCAAAAGTGATGTACGCAAAGGCGATTGAAAAATTACCGAAAGAACGCTACGCGGTTGTCAAATTGGCCAATGCCTTTACCAATTTAACCAAATACGATTTTGCCATTCAGACTTATGAAGAAGGAGGTAAGTTGCTCAAGGATGAAAGTGTTTTCGCTTATAACTTGGGAGAACTGTATCGGCGGAAAGGAGATGTTCCCAAGATGATCGAAAGTTATTTGAATAGTCTTTCTGATAATCCCGGTCGATTGAATAATGTCAAATCTACTTTTCAACGGTATTTGTTAGAAGAGGATTATTTTGAATTACAAGGTCAACTTTACGATCGGATCCAAGAAGACGAAGAAGCTATTTACTATACCGATCTGTTAACTTGGGTGTTTATTCAAAGTAAAGATTATCCAAATGCTTTTCTTCAAGTAAAGGCTTTAGATCGCCGTTTGAAAGAAAATGGAGGAAGAATTTACCGTTTTGCAGAAATTGCAGCGAATGCCAAGGATTATGATTCTGCCATTGCTGCCTATGATTATATCATTGCTGAGAAAGGAGCCAATACGACTTATTACGTTGAATCGAAACGAGAATCACTAAGTTGTAAAAGAAAAAAACTAGTAGCAGGCTATGCATACACCGAAGAGGATTTGAAGGATCTAGAAAGTCAGTACGAAGCTTTCTTAGGGGAATTTGGGAAAAATAAATTGACGGCGAGTATCATTGCAGAATTGGCAGACTTGGAAGCTTTTTATTTAAATAATTTTGACAAAGCGATTGTGTTGCTGAAAGAAATGATTGACTATCCTAATATCGATCGTTATATCAAGGCTAGAGGGAAAATCAGTTTGGCAGATTTTTATTTAATGAAAGGAGAGCAGTGGGAATCAACTTTACTGTATTCGCAAGTAGATAAAGAATTTAAGGATGATATTCTTGGTCACGAAGCTCGCTATCGCAATGCTAAACTATCGTACTACACCGCAGATTTTGATTGGGCACAAGCACAATTTAATATTCTAAAAGCTTCAACCTCTAAGCTGATCGCCAATGATGCACTCGATCTATCCATTTTTATTACAGACAATACGGGCTTAGATACGACGACCGTGCCCCTCAAATTATACGCAGAATCAGACCTTTTGGTTTTTCAAAATAGATTTGAAGAAGCTTTTCTCAAATTAGATACCATTAATCAACAATTCCCGAATCATTCCTTGGAAGATGATATTTTGTATACTACGGCTAAGATTTACCGTAAAAAGCGGGCTTACCCAGAAGCGGCAGCGGCTTTACAAAAGATCATTGATAACTTCATGGATGGTATTCGTGCGGATAATGCTATGTTTGAATTAGCAGAATTATACGAAAATCAGCTTAACGATTCTGAAAAAGCTAAGGGTTTATATGAGCGACTATTTCGAGAAATGTCGGGTAGTACTTTAGCTGTAGACGCGCGTAAAAGATTTCGGAAACTTCGTGGAGATGATGTGCAGTAAGTGATTATTCCTTATGTTTACCAATCGAAAAATTATTTTGCACTTAGGTTTGAAGTTTTATGATTTTATATAATGTAACAGTTAAGGTAGAAGTCTCCGTACACGACGAGTGGCTTCAATGGATGAAAACGGTCCACATCCCAGATGTATTGAAAACTGGTTTTTTCGTCGAATACAAAATGGGACGTATTTTAGGACAAGATGAGTCGGATGGGATTAGTTATTCTGTACAATATTTTTGCGAAAGCATGGCATTGTTAGCGCAATATCAAAAAGAACACGCGGTGCGATTGCAGGCAGCGCACGCCGAAAAGTATAAAAATAAATACGTAGCATTCCGTACGTTGATCGAATTAATATAACGAAGTTGTTTAGAAACTCTAAAACATCAGCTTTCCAACTGTTTTTCGGAGGGTTAAACAACTTCAATTGCTGACTTTAAAATCGGTAAACAATACTTCTTACCCTGAGTTTTAAATCAACTTTATAGCTATTATAGTTTGAAGAATTTTTCTGCTATTATTTTATTATTTATTGCCAATTCTATTTCTGGAATTGCGCAAGGGATCAGTATGATTGCTATTCCTTGGTATTTTACGGCAGAAGGAGCCTTGGAGCAATACGGTGTAATTTACGTTATTACCAGTCTTATTTCTTTGATTTGGGTACCTTATAGTGGCACTTTTATAGATCGGTTTAATCGAAAAAAGATTTATATGGTTGTTACCTTAGTTTGCGGTAGCTTACTACTTTCGATTGCTTTGCTGGGGTATTATTGGGGAGCTTTGCCTTGGTACATGGTAGCGCTAGTATTCATGATTACTTTTTTTAATTACAATATTCACTATCCTAATTTGTATGCTTTTATCCAAGAAATTACGGAAAAAGAGTATTACGGCAAGGTAACTTCTTATATCGAAATTCAAGGTCAACTATCGAGTGTATTCGCTGGTGCCTGTGCGGCTATGCTACTAGTAGGTAGTGAGACGGGAGCAATAAATCTATTTGGTTGGAATATTTACCTTGGGATAAAAATTGTGCCTTGGTCCATTTACGAAATTTTTCTACTAGACGCAGGAACCTACTTTGTGGGATTTCTCATCATCCTGTTACTTAAGTATCAGCCGATTGCCCTAAGAACTATAGAAAAAGGCAGCTTGGTCACGCAGTTGAAAATTGGCTTTACTTATTTACAAAATAATAAAGAGATTCTTTTATTTGGGATTGCTTCGTATTCCATTTTTGTGGCAGTACTGATCACTACTTTTTTTCTGGCGGCACCTTACGTCAAAAACCATTTGTTAGCGACGGGCGACGTTTTTGCAGCCTCCGAAATGTACTTCGCCCTAGGAGCGGTCTTCGCGGGAATTGCAATACGTCGGGTTTTTAAGAACCTTACGACCCCAATGGCTGTTATCATTATGACTTTAGCTACTTTTGCTTTATTTTTGGTATTAGGCCTAAGTCAAAATATGTGGTTGTTTTTTGCCATGATGCTGGTTTTAGGCATTGCGAATGCAGGAACTCGAATACTACGAGTAACGTATCTTTTTTCACATATTCCAAATCAAGTATATGGACGAGCAGGAAGTATTTTCTTTTTGAGCCATTTGATTTTGCGGGTATTTTTTCTGTCGCTTTTTTCCCTCAGCTTTTTTCATCAGGGGAGTAATATTGTTTACGCATTTGGCATTATGAGTCTGTTTTTATTATTAACCGCATTTGTTTTAATTTACTATTATCGATCTTTTGTCCCGAAAACATAAGACTCAGATCCTTTTTTTGCGAAAATTCGCTAATAAAGCATTCGTTTTGCTTTGAAACCCATAAAACATAGTCTAAAAAATTGTATTTGACCGCCGCTTAGCTTAATTTTGTGGCACAACGATAAAAAGAGTAAACTTTTACGAAAGTTTGGCTCATTATTTACTAAAGATTCATTAGAGATTAGAGCGTTGTTTTTTTATAGAAAGGCTTGTATTAAGTTCCGACACAAAATTTAATGGCAATTCAAATTTGTCTTGGTTCTTGTTGTGAAGTTAGTTTTAATAACTTCCATCTGAAATCAACTGCTCACTCAGCTAAAAACGTTTATCTAAAATAAAACCAAAATGACATTTGAACTATCGGAAGAACAATTGGCAGTAAGAGAGGCTGCTAGAGAGTTTGCTCAAAAAGAATTAAAGCCAGGAGTAATTGATCGAGATGCTAAAATGGTTTATCCTACAGATCAGATTAAGGCTATGGGCGAATTAGGATTTTTGGGAATGATGGTCTCTCCAGAGTATGGAGGTGGCGGTATGGATACACTTTCCTACGTCTTGGCCATCGAAGAATTATCTAAAGTCGACAATTCTTGCTCGGTGATCATGTCCGTAAATAACTCCTTAGTTTGTTGGGGAATAGAAACTTATGGAACGGAAGCACAACGCTTGAAGTACCTTACTAAATTAGCAACTGGTGAATGGATCGGTGCTTTTTGTCTTTCAGAGCCAGAAGCGGGTAGTGATGCTACAAGTCAAGCAACTACAGCCGTTGATCACGGAGATCATTACGTTTTGAATGGTACTAAAAACTGGATCACAAATGGTAGTACGTCTAAACTTCACTTGGTGATTGCACAGTCTAATCCTGAATTAGGACACAAAGGGATTAATGCTTTTATTGTAGAGGCAGATTCAGAAGGAGTAGCGATTGGTGCAAAAGAGGACAAACTTGGCATTCGATCTTCGGATACAACTACGATCATGTATACGGATGTGAAAGTGCCAAAAGAAAATAGAATTGGACCAGAAGGGTTCGGCTTTAAGTTTGCGATGAAAGTATTGACGGGTGGACGAATTGGTATTGCGGCACAAGCGCTAGGTATTCTAGGTGGCGCTTACGAGTTATCGGTAGATTACGCTCACCAACGTGCAGCTTTTGGAAAGCCAATCAGTAAGCATCAAGCGATTGCTTTTAAGTTGGCAGATATGTCCGTTGATATCGAAGCATCAAAGTTACTCGTATACCGTGCGGCTTGGATGAAAGACAATAACATGGATTACGTCAGTTCTAGTTCGATGGCAAAATTATTTGCTTCTGGTGCAGCAATGCGTCATACGGTGGAAGCTGTTCAAATTCATGGTGGATACGGTTTTGTGAAAGAATACCACGTTGAACGTTTGATGCGTGATGCCAAGATTACTCAAATCTACGAAGGAACTTCAGAGATTCAGAAAATGGTAATCTCTAGAAATTTATTGAAAGGACAATTGAATGTGCCAGATATGAAATCTGCGATGGAAAATGTTTAATAATATATTTACTAAAGAGAGACTGTAGACATGTAGATTCTCTTGCTATAAAATAGTATAAAAGGATTTGACTTAATTTGGCAAATCCTTTTGTGCTTTAAAGTGTCCTTAGCAACGAAGAGATGATTTATTTATTTGATGATTGCAATTTCTCAATTGACTGTATTGCTTGATGAAAGGAACCATTAACATTTTACAATATTCGGGAATTCCAGTACGATTGCACTGGTCGTTTGGACTGATCTTTTTGTGGGTGTTTTACGTTGGGCGACATTGGAATATGGGGCTAGAAGGTATGTTGTGGATTGGGAGTTTGGTCATTGCTTTATTCCTTTGTGTCATTTTGCACGAATTTGGTCATGCCTTGACGGCGAAGCATTTTGGCGTTAAGACAAAAGACATTATTCTTTCGCCGATTGGAGGGGTAGCCCGCTTAGAAAGTTTACCACAAAAACCAATTCAGGAATTTTACATCGCGGCAGCAGGACCTTTAGTCAACCTAGGAATTGCCGTAGCGTTATATCCGATTATTCTGATCTTTTCCCCTTCTCATTGGACGCTTAGCACTTTATTAAAATTAGGTCCAGAAGCAAATCCTGCTTTAATTTTCATTCCGAGTCTAATTGTATTAAATTTAGGCTTAGCCCTTTTTAATTTAGTTCCAGCTTTTCCACTTGACGGTGGTCGTATTTTTCGTGCGTTACTTTCGATCCGGATGGGTAAGTTTCGGGCAACGAAAACGGCAACGATCGTAGGACAAGCTTTTGCGGTGTTGCTAGCGCTGGTAGGTTTATATTTGGGTAATTTTTTTACGATAGTGATCAGTTTATTTCTCTACTTTTCTGCGCGGCAAGAGATGCAGTATGTACAGGTACAAGAAATTTTGACCAGCTTTACCGTGAAAGATATTTATCGTTCTCACTTTAAGAAAATTTATGCACAAGATCCAATGCAATTAGCGATCACCGAATTCCAGAAAGGAGTCGAACGTAGCTTTCTGGTCTTTAATCTTGCCGATGAAATAATTGGCGTTTTGCACGAAGAATTTGTTTTGGAAGCGATCAAAGAGAAAGCACCAGAAAAATTGACGATTGATTATTTGAGTCCTAAATTTGAGTACATTGATCTTACGGATTCGCTGAAAAGCATTTTAGAAAAAATGCAAAAGGAAGGCTATAGTATTTTACCAATTCGGTCGGAAGGAAAGTTGTTGGGGGTTTTAGATAGAAATGGCTTGTACAATTTTATTGAATTACAGCGTAAAATTCGTTGATTGGATAAGGTTAGCTTTTGTATTAAAATAATCTTTAGAAATATGCTTAAGCAAAAAAAGGGAGTTGACGCTTGGTCAACTCCCTTTTTAAGTTTCAGTTTGCTTACGATTTTACAAGCCCAATTTACTTTTAACCATTGCAGTAACGTCACTTGATTCTTCCGCAAAAAGCATGAGATTCATCGTACTCGTATCAAAGATAAAAGTGTATCCGTTTTCTTTACCAATCTCGTTGATAGCTTTGGAAACTTTATCTAAAAGTGGTTTCAATAAAGTTTCTCTTTTCTGCTGTACTTTTTTGATTAACGCTTGTTCTTCTTTTAACAAGTCTTGTTCCTTTTGTTGTAATGCGGCACCTTCTGCTTGCTTTTGCATTTCAGAAAGTTCTCCAGCTTCAACTCTTTTTAACAAAGCTTCGTATTCTTTTTTAAACGCTTCGATTTTCACTTGATAATCAGCGTTGAGTTTGTCTTGAAAAGTTTCTAATTCCTTATCGGCAGCTGCTCGTCCTGGTAGGGCTTGGAGAATGCTCATAGAATTTAAATGTCCAAACTTTTGTGCAAAAGTGCTCGTTTGAGAAAGCATTAAAGTTGCGAGGACAAGAAAGCAGATTTTTGTAATTTTTTTCATGTTTTAAATTTGTGTAGTAAACAAAGGGTAGCATTTTTATAGAAAACTTGAAAGCAAGCTATCCTAAGACTAAAATTCCTTGAAATTGGTATTAATACGTTTATTCATAAGTTGTTTCTAACATCATTTTACTTTAAAACAACTCATTATCAATCCTAACAACAAAGGTAGTGCTTGAATTGGAGATTTACCAATATTTAACGAAAGATTAAAGCAGTTGTTAAAATTTGCTGATTCTTATTAAGATTCAGCGTGTGAATCCTATTTTTAGAAACGGAAAAAGTGGAAAGATGGTTGGGAGCATGAGATTTTACTTTGTACCGATTCAAGATAGCGATTGTGATTCTTGTAATAGAATCCCTTGAAAAGTAGTATTAATTGCTTAATTTGGGAAAAAACAGGAGATATGATTATCGTTGAAAATCTGAGCAAAAAATTTCAACTTTCGAAACAACAAAGAAAGGAACTCGCGACGGATGCTAAAGATATCACCGCAGTGGATCAAATTAGCTTTACTTGTCAACCGGGACGTATTTTTTCGTTGTTAGGTCCTAACGGAGCGGGCAAGACGACAACTTTAAGGATGTTGGCGACTATTTTAAAACCAACTGCTGGGACGATTAGCGTGGCAGGGCACGACGTGGTTGCGGAGGAAGAGCAGGTTAGAGCAAAGATTGGTTTCTTGACTGGAAGTACGGGATTGTATCAACGACTTACCCCCAATGAATTGGTGAAATATTTTGCAGATTTGTATGGTGTAGATGCCAATAGCTTTCGACAACGTAAAGAAGCTTTGTTTACCATGTTGGATATGAATGATTTCGCCAAAAAAAGAATTGGTCAATTATCTACGGGAATGAAGCAAAAAGTCTCTATTGTACGGACGATGATTCACGATCCAGCAGTCGTTATTTTTGACGAACCTACCTCAGGTTTAGATGTTGTAACGGCAGAAAATATTATTAAGTTGATTCGACAATGCAAAGAAGATGGTAAAACGGTTATTTTTTCTTCTCACATTATGAGTGAAGTAGATTTGCTTTGCGATGATTTAGCAATTATTCACAAAGGGAAATTACGCTATAGCTCCACGATGGAAGCTTTTAGAAATCAGATGCAGACAGATAGTTTGACTAAGGAATTTATTCGAATTGTTTCTGCGGAGAAAGTTGGTTAATCATAAAAAGCTTTCTAATCATAAAGTAGGTTGTTTAAAAGTAGAAAATTGGATTTACTCTTCAAAAAGTGACTTTTTACAGGCAATTTTAGTCTTATCAGTAGAAGTTGCTTAAAAAAATCATGCATTAGTGCTGCAATAACTTAAGTTTTATCTAGTAAAGTGATTTTAAAGTTACTTCAAGTCAAAATCTTGATTTTTTTCACTATTTTAGCTAAGAAGTTGTGTGAAAACAAACTTTTTTAGTTGCAAACGGAATGTACTGGAGCCCAATGTGCTCCTACTTGGTGCGACTTCTATCCTTCATGAACATCAACGCAATTTTACTAAACTTAAAATTTATCAATCATGGGCTTATTTGATTTTTTAAAAAATGTATTTGGTTCCGCTAAAAATATGGCAGAGGATGCTGTAGACAAAGCTGGCGATGTGGCAGAGAATGTTGGTGGGAAAGTAATGGATGTAGCAGAGGATGTTGTAGATAAAGCGGGTGATATGGCGGAGAATGTGGGAAGTAAAGTAATGGACGCAGCGGATAAAGCTGGTGACGTAGCAGAAGATGTTGGTGGAAAAATGAAAGATATGGCTGGTGATGCATTTGATAAGGCAAAAGACGTTGGTGGTTCAGTAATGGACAAAGCTGGCGATGCATTTGACGGAGCGAAGGATATGGCTGGTGATGTAGTTGATAAGGCAAAAGACGTTGGTGGTTCAGTAATGGACAAAGCTGGCGATGCGTTTGACGGAGCGAAGGATATGGCTGGTGATGTAGTTGATAAGGCAAAAGATGTTGGTGGTTCAGTGATGGATAAAGCCGGTGATGCGGTTGAGGGAGCGAAGGACATGGCTGGCGATGCAGTTAATAAGGCAAAAGACGTTGGCGGTTCAGTGATGGATAAAGCCGGTGATGCAGTTGATGGAGCGAAGGACATGGCTGGCGATGCAGTTAATAAGGCAAAAGACGTTGGCGGTTCGGTGATGGACAAAGCTGGCGATGCAGTTGATGGAGCAAAAGATATGGCAGGGAATGCAGTTGACGGTGCTAAGGGAGGTTTCTCGGATTTAGTAGACGAGGCAAAAGACGCTTTATCGGGATTTAAAGATAGCGCCTCTAAAAAGATAGATGGAATGGTAGATGATTCAGATGTAGTATAGATTTGTTTTTTCTATTATCTTCAGCAAAAAGGATGTTGCTCAATTTATTGAGCAACATCCTTTTTTATTTGGATATTACTTTGTTCGGAACGTTTAAGAAAATATAACGAAGGGTAATGTCTATGAAGGAGCTATGAAGGTTATTTTCGAATAAGGAAACTAACTACAGGGTTTTAATTCAGTGTATTCTCCGAATTCAGTTGGCGACCATCGCAAAGGTATGTACTTCGTAAAAGTTTACACGGCAAGCTAAATTACCGTGGTGAAACTAATTAGGGAGTAACTGTTGATTGCAGAATATTGAACTTGTAGCTTAGCATTCTCATGAATTGCCGATTTCCTACAACGAAGTTACTACCCAGGATTTTGGTAGAAAATCTTTTTAAAAACTATAATTCAAATTGAGGTTTAAATTGAAGCCAAGTTCATCCGCAAAATAACGGAAACGATTAAGGTAATCGCGATAACGAACGTTAAGTAAATTTTCTGCTCGGAGTGAAAACTTGAGTTTAGATTCTTTAAAACTAAATTGTGTACCTAAGGCAGCGCCCATTAAAAAGTAAGCGGCGGGTGGTGTTGTGAAATCTTGCTCTAGGTTAATATCGTCTTGTAGAAAAACGTACTTTCCGTTGAGTTGAAAAAAATTATTTTTAAAATTATTTTGATCAGGTAAGCTGTAAGTAAGCTCGGTACTGATGTTATTGGAAGGAATATTAACCAAGGCCAAACGATTTGAACGATCTCTGCCTTCTATAAATGCAAAGCGATTCACCATTTTCAACTGATCATTTAATTCATATTTTAACAAAAAGTCAAATCCATAAAGGCTAGCATCCACTTGTTGGTAACTAAAAACGGGGAAGGCGCCTCTAATGGTTAAGCGAAACTCATTTTCAGCTTGTAAATAGATATAATCTTGAATACGGTGGAAGTAAGCTAAAGCTTGAATAAATAACTGTTGGTGCACATTCCAGTCGGTGGAAAAAACAGTTTTAAAAGATTTTTCGGAAGATAAGTTTCGATTACCTTCTTCAATTCCACTCACGCCTTGGTGCAATCCAGCACTATATAATTCATTCACTTCTGGAGCTCTCAAAAGATAAGCTACGTTTAAATTTGAGTTTAGATTTTTATTAAACTGATATTGTGCGCCTGCGGAAAAGGCATAGTTGTGGAATTGGTGATCAATTTTTTCAATGCGCCTTGGAATTGTGTTGGTAATCGTTTGAACGTTGAGCATTTTGTAATCATAGCGGGCACCTAATTCGTACAACCAATGTGCTTGTTCTTTTTGTAAAATGAAAAAAGAAGCGACGTGAGAACTATTATAATTAGGAATCAATGGTAGTATTCCCGTTTCTGGATTATTAGTGTTTTCAACTGAGTTAAACTGTATCCCCGTTTTTACTAAGAAGCCTTCGCGCAGACTTGCTTGATACGCGGTTTCTAAAAAATGAGTAGTTTGATCTAAACTCATAGATGGAATATCTGTCCTATCTCCCCGTCGCACATCAAATTCTTCGCGTTGATTCAATTGTCCACCATATTTCAACTTAAGAACCTGGGCCTCCGTCAAAAAATATTTAGATTCAAACTTCAGCAAATGATGACTTACTGCTTGCCGTGGTGCTGCGATGTCATATGAGAAATCCTCCTCCGTGAAAAATGGGACTGTGCGCTCAATAGCGCCAGTAAGATCCGTTAGATTACCAACGTGTGAGCCCCGTAGGATCGCAATTTCGGTATTAAAAAAACTATAGTATAATTGACTCTGCCAACGCTGAGCGACAGACTTTTCAATTTGTAGGGCAATGTTGTTTTCTTGCTTACCCGTATTGGTTAGAAAGTGATCTGGTGTATGTTGATCGCCAATGCGTTTGAAAGTCCCTTTGACGCGCCAAGCTGCCCAGTGATGATGATTCTCGAGCATGGCATTCACGGTATGTCCACGACCATTACTTTGAAAGATGTAGTTGAATGCTCCGTGCAAGTGTGGATCATCTTTGATTTTGCCATTCTCTACGAGTACGACGCTACCCAATGAAGTGCCACTATAAGCTAAGGCACCAGCACCTTTGATAACCGATAAATGATCTGCCACGAAAGGATCAATTTCTGGAGCGTGATCATTGCCCCATTGCTGCCCCGCTTGCGCAATTCCATTATTGAGAATCGCAACTCTATTGCCAGACAAGCCATGAATAACAGGCTTAGAGATGCCGGCGCCACTGCGAAGGACGCTGACACCTGCTATTTGCTCAAGAAGATCTGATAAGTTTTTATTGCTTTTACTGGCAATGGCCTCTTCTGTTATTGTATTGCTTACCTCCGTTGTGTTGGTAGATTGACTGCCTTCAACTAAGACTTCGTTAAGTAATTCAACGTGATGACTCAATCTAATTTCGAGGAAAGTATCTCTTTCTATTTTTAAGAAAAGTTCTGTTGCTTCGCAGCCAATGTGCCCAACGGAAAGATGATAGTCACCAGGACAAACCTTCTTGATCTGGAAAAAACCACTACTGTCAGAAACGGTTCCACTTTGAGCTTCAACTAGAAATAAATTGGCAAACTCCAATGGATATTGGGTGCTTTGATCAATTACTTTTCCACGAATCGTGAGTTGACACTCCTGTGCGGATAAAGTAGTTTTAACCAAAAAACAGAACAAGATCAAGAGACACCATTGATAACTTTTCATTTTATTTATTGTACCGTGAGTTCGAAGCTCACTTCAATGTCCGTTTCGCCTCCTGCGTTTCCGATCAAACCATCTTTGACGCCATCTGCCGTTTTGTTGGGTTCGTGGCGTAAAGTGATGACTAGCTGTCCTTGCGTTGCTTCGGTAGTAGTTAGTCGCGTTTCTAATCCAATTGGGTTACCATTTGAATCTTGATCATCGTAACTCAAATCAATGACAGCACCACCCTGTGTTTGAAAGAAAAACTGATGCTCTTCGTCTTCTTCCGTTATCTCTCCGTTGATTTCCTCGGAGGGTGTGACAGACTCATTAAGTAAAACTAATCTGCCTTGATAGCTTGTGTTTTGAGCTAAGGGGGAAGTACTAATAACTGGTGCATTACCACCGTCGCCATCTAAGTCTCGAAAGCTAAGGATTACATTGTCACCACCATTATCGGGAACCAAAGTGTAGATTAAACTTGTAATGATTTCTTCTTCGTTGGGAATGACGGGCGTATTATCATCATCTTTAGAACAAGAAGATAATAACATAAGAGAACAAATACTTAAGATGGAAAAAAATATGTGGAATGATTTCATGATTGTAAATTTGGCTAGTCTGTGGGGAGCATTAAACTACAAAGAACGCAGGAAGTTTAATCCTTGCGTACTCGTAAATAGTTTTCGTCCCGAAGACTACAACTAATATTATTAATTATTGATAAAAGGCAGCGGAGTGTATAGTGTGAATGATACACAGATAGCTATACACTGCGCTGCATATAGAATATTGCTTTATGAAAATAGGTAAAATTAAACGAGTGGCGTGGGTGGACCTCGTGGATCAGAAGAGCGATAAAAGAACTTGAAAACAGCTGTTTCTTCTAATGCAATTGATGCTTTGGAAGGAAGTAGATGTTGACTTTCAAATTCTTTTTCTTTAAAAAGAACAGGAAGGGTCACTAAAGCATCGCAAAAATCACAATTGTGAGTAGGGCTGTGAATATGCGAATCGTGATGACATCCTGCTTGATTATCGTGGTGATAAATCTTTTTATGACAAGGATCTTTCTCCGCTTCGGCAGAACAAGTTTCGTGTGCTTGGTGTGCGTGACTAAAGAAGGGGTGAAGACTATCAAGGCAAATGGTAAATACGTAAGCACTCAGTAGTAGGAATACTGAAAACGATCTGATGCTATTTGAATTGATGAATACCATTACATACGAATATAGTGTTTTTTTTTAATAATTGCTGGGTAAGAAAAAAAATCTTTTAAAATGATATAGTTAAAGTAGATTTGCAGGGAAGTTTATTTTTTAAAAAAAGTATTTCAATGATAGCAGAACATTTAAAAGACTTTCCGGTTAGGGATTCAATAGTTGTAGCTTGGAGTGATATGGACGCCGCTCAGCACGTAAATAATACTGTTTATTTAGAATGGGTAGAACGCTTGCGGATTACTTACTTTGATGCTCTTGGTTATGATGTCAGTCCGAGCGGTAATCAAGCTGGGTTTATTTTAGCTTGGACGGATTGTAAGTATATCTTTCCGGTAACTTATCCAGATACCATAGTAGCGGGCGCGCGAATCAATGCGGTAGAAGCAGATCGCTTTACTATGGAAACCCATTTATTTAGCGAAAAGCACCAACGAATTGTAGCCACCTCTAAGCAAATTGTTGTGTGTTACGATTATACCGCTTTAAAAAAGGTAGTGATTCCCGCGGAACTTCTTCTAGCGATAGAGAAAGTTGAAGGGAAACAGTTCTAATTTTAGCAGGTGGGATCATCTTGGAAGGTCGAGAAGAACTTTATTTTTTCAAAAACAAAATTTCATATTGTCTAGGCTTTATTTACATTTGTAGCAAAAACAGCATTCATGGAAGACTTAATGGGTAATTTGGTGACTTTAGGTTTATTGGTTTTATTACAGGCTGTACTCGGCTTTGATAACCTCTTGTATATCTCGCTGGAATCGAAAAGAGTTCCCGAGGATAAGCAAAACTACGTTCGGAAACTTGGTATCGGAATGGCGATTGTACTACGGATCGTATTGTTATTTGTGTTGGTATCCGTGATTGAATATTTTAAAGATCCTTTTTATATTATTCCTGAAAATGGATTCATCGAAGGTAGTTTTAGCGTACATAGTTTGATTGTATTACTGGGAGGCGCTTTTATTATCTACACCGCTACGAAAGAAGTGGTGCATATGATGACATTAGAAGATGTGATGTCAGGGAAGACCGAAAAAGCATCCGTTAATTCGGTCATATCTATGATTGTTGTCATGAATCTAGTTTTTTCATTCGACTCCATTTTGAGCGCGATTGCCTTAACGGACGTTTTCTGGGTAATGGCAACTGCGATTGTCATTAGTGGAATTCTTATGATTTATCTAGCTGAAAAAGTTTCGAACTTCCTTAAGAAGAATCGAATGTATGAGGTGTTAGGTTTGTTTGTACTTTTTGTGGTAGGTATTATGTTACTGACGGAAGGTGGTCATTTAGCACACCTTAGTATTTTTGGGGAAAAGATTGTAGCAATGAGTAAAACTACTTTTTATTTTGTGATTGTGGTTTTAATTCTTACTGACTTGGTACAAAGTCGTTACCAAAAGAAGATTAATTTAGAAAACGAGAAAAAAAATCAAGCGTAGTATTTGTTTAAACAACTTCTCCGTGCAAGAAGCACAAGAACCGAATCGATGCTAGCTTTAGCACCGATTCGGTTTTTTTACATTTGAGCAATAGGTCTCCACTTTTTATTAAAAAAAAGAATGGGTTTAGTTCTTATTCCTACCGAATACTTTATCCCAAAACGCTTTATTCTTTTTCTTACGTTCCCGCTTTTTCTTGAGTCTTTCGTTGTGTTTTCTCGCTTTCTCCGCTCGTTTACGTGCCTTTCGCTCGGCTTTCGTTTCCTTCTTTTTTCGTTGATCTTTGGATTTTGGTTTTTTATTAACGGGACGATCTTTTTTCTTTTTAAAAATATCTATAATGCGCTCGATTGCCTCTTCAATAGCTTCTTCACCATCGTCATCCTCTTCGAAGGCAGCTAGCGTGGGTTCTTCTAATAAAAAAGGAGGGCAATTCATCAGTGCGGCTACTTTTTCAGATTGAGGCTCAAAGGAATTGTTGAAATATCGACTGAGCTCTTTGTCTTTGTATACTTTTTTCATAAACCTTGCCCATATTGGTAAAGCCGTATTGGCTCCTTGTCCCAATCTAGTAGATCGGAAGCGAACATTAGGCGTTTGTCCGCCAACCCAAGCACCAGCTACCAAATCGGGGGTAAACCCTAAAAACCATCCATCCGAATTATTCTGTGTTGTTCCCGTTTTTCCAGCTATTTCTTTATTAAAATGGTATTGGTAGCGTAAACGTTTTGCGGTTCCACTATCCACGACGGATTCCAGCATTTGAATCATCATATCCGAATGATCTTCTGACAAAACACGCCGACTTTCTTCCAAAGGTGTTACGGGAAATTCTTCGAGTATTTCTCCATCTGCTGTTTCAATTCTAGTCAAATAATTAGGAATGGTAGGAATGCCTCGATTTGCAAAAGTGCTATAGACCCTAACCATATCCAAGAGGGAAACGTCCACAGCACCCAAGGCAATTGCAGGAACCTTTGGAATGTCAGTACTAACGCCCATCTTCTGAGCCAAACTTCTTACGTCATCAACTCCGACCCGCATCATTAAGTCTACCGTAACCGAGTTAACGGATTTACTCAGGGCA
>JBGCFY010000045.1:0-21054 GCA_045110315.1 Saprospiraceae bacterium | reverse complement strand
AATTAGTTGTAAGCGCTTGGTTTTCAAGAGGAAGCTCCATTTTTTTTTCGTAGCCATAGCTACGAGGAAAAAAATTAGCTGAAATATTGGAAATCAATGGCTTGCAAATAAATCATCTATCTATTTTAAAACAACTTCTATGTATAATTGAGGAAATAAATACAAGCTACTCATAATAATCTTGACTAAATATACGTGAAAAGTTTTAAATAAATGTAGCTACATACAATCTCTCAATCCTATTCCACTAAACTCATTTAATATTTAATTCCTAATAATTATCACCATAAATTTATCCAAAATTAGGGCAAACCTATCAAAACTAATTTGCCTGATCATCAGATTCCTACGACGTAAGTTACAAAAACTTATAATTCGTAAATAATTTACTTTCCGCTATCAACTTCTTTAACAATACTTTTGTGTTTTTGCTCCAAAATCAACAACTACAATATTGAATAATGACAACTTTCGCATCGCCCGACTGTGCAATCAATTCCCCTAGCGCATCGTCCAAACTTTCTTCATAATCCGTCAAAGCTTGTTCCACAATTGCTTTTTCTTCGTCGTAGGCAGCGTCAATATTTTCCTCTAATTTTTTGAAATGTTTTTCTTGTTGAAGTAAAAAGTTTTTTAGTTGAGTAATCCAACGATCTGTCGCTGCGTTTTTTTCGTGAAGGTAAATTCGGTAATCGCAAAAATGAGCCCCAACTGAAAATTTCTCTAGGACAGGCGTTCGCATCCAGACCGTATCAGAAAGTCGATGTTCATGATAAATATTCACCGCGTAACTTTGTCCTTTTCGTTCGTGAATTTGGAGACTTTGAATCGTTGAAAGTTCAATTGTTACTTTATTCAAAAGGGTGAAAAAAGAAAAAGTCTCTTCCTCGTCGTTGACGTCATAACGAATCCGATCTAGATAATACGCGTGTTTCCCCTTTCCATCCTCATACGGATTCCGCAAAAATAGTCCAATATTACTTTCAAGATAACGCTGATAGTCCATACCTTTTGCTTGATAGGAAATATCCGATAGATAAACATGACCAGAACGCTTTCCACCATCTTTTAAATTCAGCGTGAAATAAAAGAAGTCGCCATTGTATTCTGCCGTAGCAGCAAAAGAAAACAGCATTGCTAAAAATAGGATAGTTAGTTTTTTCATCTTTTTTTGTCCTTGAGGGTTTTACTTTTTATAGCGTACTATTATTGGATAAGCAAGGCTAAGTACACGCGGTAACAACAGCAATTATTTATAAAGTAACTCTCCTTTTCAATAACTTATTATTCGCTTTAAGCACTTAGGCAATATTAGAAATTGTTTTACCTGTTTACGACCAAATCTTTCAACAACAAAATTGTAGCCAAGTCTTTTTCCGTCCCTCTCCTTTTTTTCATCGTTAGATTTTGTGTATGAGAGATCAATTGAAAACCGTCTTTAGTCAATTTCTCCGCTTCTATTTCCGCCCAGCTAAAGTCGTCGCACTCGTAACTAAGGTCTAGGATTAAATCTCCCTGCTGTGCTCGGAAATAGTATTTTTCCTTCAAAAAGGCGGCTGTAACCGTTTCATCAATAGGTATTTCCCATACTGTAACGGTCCATCCTTCCCTACGCAACACTCTAATACAACGACGAATTATTTCTAAATCATTTCTAAGGATAAGATCGCAGTCTACTATTTTATAATCTCGCAAGCGTGCTCGAAATGCATATTTCAAAGCCCAAGTACCGATGATAATAAAGTCTATTTTGACTTCTTGAAGTTGTCGGAGGATTTTAAGATAAGACTGCACCTGCTGTTTTTTTTGTAAAATAATTTGCTAAAACAGCACTATTCGGGTCCCAATCTCCGCAAAGATTTCCATTGGAATGAAATACTAATTTTTGCGTGACCTCAGATTCCGTTCTGCTTCTTAATTCGTGGTAACTTGAAGTTTCTAGTATCACTTCAACTGCTCCACGATAAAGAAAATGTTCATTGTAATAATAGTAACCCGCATTGCTATGCAAGTATTCCCAGTCCGTTCGCGTTTGTGTCAGATTCGGCATAATTGCTTGTAACAAAGGATCAATGGGGACGCGATGTTTCTCCACCCATTGTTTCGTATTATTTTCCAAATAAGAATCGTCCAAGCGACTCAACTCTCGAAAAACGACTTGCTTAACGCCTAAATTATGCGCCCAATTAAGATAATGCTCAACTTCAGAAAGTTTGTTAACGCCAATTTGAGTAAGGATACAAGAGTTTTTAACCGGCACATAATCACCCAATTTTTTGATCAGCGCTTCGTATGGAGCGTTTTGGTGTACCGCTTCGTTGCGATTGATGTACATAATTTTTTGATTGATTTGATCATCATAATGACAGCGCGATATTTCTAGGCGATCAAAATGGGTAGCTTGCAACGCCAAAATCAAATCAGGATGCTTGTGTAGTCCTGTCGCATTGGTGTACAGAACCTTTTCGTTAAACACAGGAACATCTTCTGGTTGACCAATCAACTCTAATAATCGCAACAACCAAAGCGGATCACTCGTAGCTTCCAAACCAGATAAACTTAAGCCCATGCTTTTCAAGCCGGATAATGCTTTGAACGCTGCCGCAAGCCCTGTGAAATATTCTTCGTGATTTTGAATGACATTTTCCGCGGTAAGCTCTTTTTGGTGCTTTCGTTGTAGCTCTTCCGAACAGAATCTACAATGCGCGTTACATTTCGTTGGATTAGCGTAAGGGGTAAAAGTTAAGCCCGCACGAAATTGTATCATTTGATCGGCTAGCATAGCAGACTCTGTTGCTTCCTCTTGGTAGACTTGCCACTTTCCGGTACGGAGTGCTTGTAATTCTTCGGTGTTTTCGGGACGTACAGCGTGATTCCTAAGCGATGGGATCTGTTTCATTGGTAGTTGGTTTTGACGACAAAATACTTAGTTTAATAAGTAAACTAAGTCCAAGTTAAAAACATTTACCCTAAAAGTCAAGTTTCCCATATACTTTAGTTTGAACTATAAAAAACGGCGAAGAGATCAGATAGATTTCTTCGCCGTAAGCAATGCATTTTATGCTTCCTCCACTACATTCATTAGCTCTAACTGCTTTGCTTTATTTCAATTCGTCTAGTTTTCTAATATTTTCTTTTAAACATTTTATGGTGCTACCGAATGCTTTTTCATTCATGGCTTTTGCACCGAAATGTGCAAGTGGCGTCAAGATCAAAATAGCAACGAGCATCATTTTCAGCGCATCCGCATCTTGGAAAACCTCCATTAAACTAACTCCTTTAAAGTGCCGTGCAATACAAAACCCTGTGATAGCGGCCATCGGATAAAAGATCAGCCCAGAGACGGTTTCAAACTGCAACGCACGGTGCAGTGCTCGATCAAAATTTTTCATGAAGGTTAACGGTTCCTTGGAAAAATCCATGTTTGCACTTAATTTTCTGTACTGTAAACCTAGCACGATTAAGCCCGTAAGAAAGTAGATTAAAGGAAATAATAAAATGAGTAATAACTCTGTCCGGTCGAGGTTAAACAACATGAAAAGTAGTGTACTGACGGTGAATAAAACGACCCACATTAATTTCAGGAACAAGTTGGTTTTAAGCTTGTCCATCGTCGAATTAGAATCTTGTTGAATAGCTTGCAAAATCATATCTTTATTAATTTTAGGTTGAGAAAAATTTTCATCTTGATGTGCCTTCCAGGCTTTCTGTAAATCCATTTGCTTATTTTTTTAATTGGGCAATGATTTGGTTTTTAATCCGGTGCAATTTGACGTTAACATGATTAACGGTCAGTCCCATAATTTCTGCAATCTCTCCATTTTTATACTCCTCTAGGTGCAACAAAATGAGCATTCGATCGACTTCAACGAGTTGCTTAATCGCTTGGTAGAGCGCTGCTTTTTCGACACTTGCTACGGGTTCTTCCGGACTTGCCAGAATGATATTATCCGTAGGGATTTCTCGATGGGCTTTCCGGTTGTAACTCAGGATCGTATTCAAACTAACGCGATATAACCAAGTAGAGAATTTAGATTTGCCCTCGAAGCGGGCAAATGACTTCCAGCATTGCAACACGATTTCCTGATACAAATCCTGCTGATCCTCCTGTGTATCGGCGTACAGTTTGATCACCTGATAAATGATTCCAGAGTGGGTTTCAATTAAAGTGGCGAATTTATGTGCTAGTGCATCTTGCATTCTTAATTTGATGTTTTACCTATTAGTAGCTCGAAGGTTCCCAAAAATTACAAGGAAGCTATTTTTTTTTAAAAAATTTCTCTTAGCATGTGTCTTAACGCAAAAAGCGGATTTGACTGAGTCAAATCCGCTTTTCAAAAATCAAGATCAAGTATTGACCTTTTATCTTCTATTTTAAGTATAGATTAAATTCTACTCGACGGTTTTTCTTTCGTCCTTCTTTGTACTTGTTATCCGCAATCGGTTGTGTTTCTCCGTATCCAGCATGAGATACTCGATTTGCGCTAACTCTTTTAATGATGTAATCGTAGCAAGACTTAGCACGTTTCTCTGAGAGTTTTTGGTTTGTAGCGGCACCACCAACACTGTCGGTATGACCACTAATCGAACAATTATAAGCTGGATATTTGTTTAAGATCGTGATTACTTGATCCAAGACCGCATAAGAAGAAGCTTTTAATTTACCACTTCCCGTTTGGAATTGAATGGCACTCATCGCTAAGTCTAATACTTGCTGCTCTTCTTTTTTGATTTCAGGGCAACCACTATTGGCTACGGTACCGACTTGATTTGGGCATTTATCTTTCCCGTTTTCAACACCGTCACCGTCTGTATCGGGACAACCATTGAAAGCTCTCAAACCAGGCTCATTTGGACAACGATCTTCCTTATCCATCACACCGTCACCATCTGTATCTGGGCAACCGCCTAAGCTTGCTATACCGGCATCATTTGGACAAACGTCACTATCATCTGGAACACCGTCACCATCAGCATCTTTTACCTCTGGGCAACCATTATTGCTAGCAGGACCAGAAGCCTGTGGGCATTGATCATCTTTATCTGTAATACCATCACCATCCGTATCGGGGCAACCATTCATCTCTGGCGTACCTTTTACTTCGGGACAAGCATCATCTTTATCGGCGATACCATCTTCATCCGTATCGGGGCAACCTGAAAAAGCGGCAAGTCCAGCAACATCTGGGCACGTATCGTCCGCATCAATAACACCATCGTTATCTCTATCGGAAGGCGTCACGACCACTTTAGCCACTTCTTTTGGTGGTGCGTCACCGATTAGGGCTTGAAAGCCAAAACTATACTGAAGATTATCTCTTCTAGCTTCTAGTGAATTACGGTATTCCATTTTAACTACAAAAAAGTGGGTAGGATTGTAAGCGAATTTTAATCCACCACCCGTTGGGATTTGAATATTGGTAGATTGGTCTTCGTAAGAAAGACCTCCCATTCCAGCATAGATAAATGGTACTACAAAATTATCTTCATTGTAAAATTGAAACTCTAATAAGGCATCAGCACCCCAGAAGAATTCAGATTTATTGAACGTTCCATTTTCTTGGGGTAAGTTGGCAAAACCACCTCGTACAGGAATATTGATATTAAAAAATTTATTAATATTTCTAGCGTAACTAATTTCAAATCCATTAGTGTGATCTTTCCAAGCGGCTTGATTACTTTGTGCTGGCGTATGGTAATCGATCAGCAGATATTGAAATCCGAAACCATCCTTAAACGTTGGTGTTTGCGCATTTGCTGGGGAGACAGTGAGCAGAATAAATGCTACCGTCAAACTGAGTAAAGTTATTCTCATGAAAAGAGGGTTTTGTTTTAAAAATTGATTAAGCGATTGTTTTGTGGTTCCAAAATAGTAAAATTTGATATCATGCGGGTAAAATATTACAATTTATTTTATTGGTAGTAAAAGCACGACCTACATCCTAAGGAGTCCTATTTGGTATAACTCATTATTATATTTTGAAAATTAAAAGTCTACTACTCAATCATTGTTTCGAGGCTTTTCAGCACAAAATAAATTTAGCTTTAAGCGAAGTACTAAGCTTCTGTGATATGCCTTGCTATTTTATTAAGTTCCTACTCTATTTTCCCTTCCTCCCCTCCATTTGACTAAAAATTGATCGAAAAAAATGATAACTTGACTCGTAGTATCTTAAGTACTTACGAGTAGTAGTACACAAGTATCAACGTCTAAAGTAAATACTCTAGCCGTCAAATAAGTCTATAAATATCATTGGGATTATGGTAAAGATTAGTCCGTTTAGGGAATTCGGCTATTCTACTAATCCTCTGCCCTCTTTGGAAATTAGTCCACTGCTTATCAATTTCTTCATCAGTCGATCTAGGATTCCATTAATAAAATCTTTACTCTTATCGGTGCTATACAACTTCGAAATTTCTACGAATTCGTTCAGCGTAACTTTTGTTGGTATCGTTGGGAAATTCAATAATTCACAAAGTGCCATTTTCAATAAAATCATATCGATAATAGCAACTCGATCTACATCCCAATTCTTCAACGTTGGTTCTATATGCTCCAGCAGTTCGTCGTCGTCATGAAAAACACTTAGTAATAATGTCTCGCCAAAGTCTTTTACCGTCTCCTCCGTAGGAATATATTGTTCGTAAAAAGAGTCTTCCAATGGCAGTGCTTTGATCGTCTTTTTTATCGTTCCAACGATGAGCGATTTATCATCAATCCAACAACTGTACTTGGCCTCCATTTCTTCGTTAAAGTACTCAGAGCTACTCAATTTTTTATATAAGGCAAGAAAGACTACTTTGTAGTCCGTTTGGTCGGGCGATTGATTTTGGATAAAAGTTTTATAGACTTCGGACTTGGAAAATTCCAGGTATAATTCGCGGATGAAATCGTTGTCGATTTTAGCAATTAACTTATGAGACTTAAAAACCTTAAATAAAGGCTCATTCTCTAGCAAAGATTGCAGGTAAGGATTATCACATAACTTAGCGGTAAAAATCAAATCTTCTTCTGTAGGTAGATGCTTAGACTTCCGTTGGGCAGCGTCGACTTGGGCATATTTTGCAACTCTTAAGAAGACCAGTAAATTAAACAGGTACAACTCGTAAGACTTATTGATACTAAAATGGTATCGTTGCAATACAGTTTTGTAGTCCAGACTCTTGTCTCTTCCACCCGCGTAGAGCATTTGCATTACTTTAATGCGTATATTTCTTCTACTAAGCATACAAAGAATATTTCAAACTAAACTTTAACATTAAACCTTATTCTACAATAGTATAGTATAAAGTCTATTACTTCAAAAAGCTTATCTGTTGATTTTTAAATTACGGCTGCCGCAAATAAAAGTACCGTAGCGCGGACCAAGCTAAATGAGTTATGAGTTTCAATGTGCTAACTATTTTTTCAATTCTCCAATTGTTAATAGCTATAGCACAAAGAAAGTTAATTTTTAGCTAAATGCTCAACATCTCAGGAAAAAATTTGCTAAAAATGTTTGAGGGCAAGTTTTAGTTAAAAATCTAGCAATTTCAACGTGAAACGAAGGTCTTCTTTCCCTAACAAAAAATTCCCCTCGAATTTTGAAAACCAAATCTTCGAAGGGAATTTAATACACTTCAATAGGAATAATACTTCATTTTGAAGTCTTCTTTTCAGCGATTAACAGCTAAATCAATCAATATTGTAAGAGGATACTTATTTCATGAATTCCGCTTTCACTTCCTCAAAGCTTGGCAATTTATTAATGTGCCATTTTTTGAGGATGGTTCCATCTTTAAATAAAACCATTCCTGGATTGGAACGTACAATCGTTTTCAGTAAAATATCATCTGCCTTATAAAAAGGGAATTGAATTTGATTCTTTGTACGGAAATCATTGATCATATCTGTACCCGCTCCACCGACAATACCATATACGGTAACGCCATTCTTCATCGCACTATTAGCAAAAGGATTTACTTTATTTTTGTAATTCGCTTCCCAGTCTTTATTCCACGTGTAACTCGTAACCGTTTCTGTCCGTTCTTTGATTGATTGCGGCTTACGAACGGTATACATTGTATCCGCCGTTGTAATCGTATCCAGCACGTAAAGCGTATCTACAAATAACTTTTGCTCATCCTTACTGCCGTCGTAGTACATTTTATAACTCACCAGCATTAAGCTGTAGCCTTTCATATTTAAAATTTCTTCTGTCACGTCATTGCCCTCAATATCTTCTACCGCAAAATCAGAAATTTTAGATGGTTCTAGCGTTGGCTCCGACTTCATTTGATCCTTTACTTTCCACCCTTTATCCTTTGGATATTCCGCAACGACCTCTTTGTAAGCAGGATTTGGTACAGGAACCACTTCCCCAGTTTCTTTATTTTCCATCACCCAGCCAATAATTGCTACGTTAGCGAGAGCCGCTTCCTCTATATCTTTTTGCGCTTTCACGTTTACCCCTACTTTGAAAGGACGGAAATCTTGTCCCGGAATATCCCAAAGGAAGTTTCCTAAACAGTAAACCGTCAATGCACCAACACAGACTCCGTTGATTGTTCGACGAGCGGATGGCGTAAACCATTGGTGCATATCTCTGAATTTAAAAATAAAAAAGATAGCAGGAATCAATAGGGCTAAATCCTTATAGAAAGAAATCTTGGGTTCTAACTTTAAATAATCGCCAAAACAACCACAATCTGTCACTTTCATATTATTCTTATCATAAGCACCCCACTGGGCAAATTCGAAGAAAGTCGCATCACCCGATAAATAGCCCGTTAGATAGGTAAATCCAGTCAACAAGGTGAAAAATGCGACTAGCAACAAAAAGGCCCAACTGGTAAATCGAGGGCTAGAGCCCAAAATCAACATTAGTCCTAAAACGATTTCAAAGACGATCATGAAAACCGAAAAGCTAATTGCATAGTCGGATAGAATGGGAAATAAACCACCTATCCAGGAAAAGTGCGTTTCAAATTGATCAAAGTATTGTTCCATTTTGTACGCCGTGCCCAATGGATCAACTGCTTTTACCCAACCGGAGAAAATAAACAAGGCGCCACAGTAATTCTGTAAAAAGGTCACCGCCCAATTTTTACGGGCTTTGAAAAGATATTCTGTCACCAAACTTAAAAGCACCGCTGCGATGCCGACGTTTAGGAGTAAAGTTGATAATGTCATAATTTAATTTTTATGCAAATAGGTCTTGAAACTTCTTTTTAAAACAACTTTCTTGTATTCATAACTCAAAACTATAAGTACTAGTAAGTATGGAGTTAAGTAAATAATACTTTATTGATCATGAACAGAAGTCTGGAGGATTGTCTTCAGCGCCGTATTAACGTGGCAAAGATCGCATATTTTCCTTAAGATATCTTAATAATCTACAAATCGTCTCTTAAGCTTAAACAATGGCTTTATATTTAACAGTTACGGTCTTTTCTTCTATTTTGCAAATATAAATAGACTCTCTTTAAAATTCGTTTTTCGAGACATAAAACTTGGTCATTCCTAGAATTCCAGCTAAGAAACCATTTTAGCTATGCGTTTAGTAACAAAAGTACGATTACAGTTCCTTTTTATGGATTTTCGACCGCCGCCGCTTCACTTTCTCTATCGGGAAATATAACCTTAGTAGTACTTACTTAACGTACTTATCAAGCTATTAATATAATGCCAAATCCTCCGTATATTTGTATTCGGCTTATTAGTTGTCAATTGCGCTTTGCAAAAGAAGCGCTATCTTTGTTTCTTCAAAGATCGGATGTATTCCGATAAGCGGCTGTTAATGGCTCGTCAATGATTGTTAACGAGCTGTTAAGCAGTTGAGCAAATGACTAATACTAAAAGTTGTTGAAAAAATCATGGAAGATAGTTATCAAACTTTGGCAGCACCTGCCTTCGGAGATTTTCGGGATCGAGCCAGTAAATTTTTAGCTTATGCGTATCCTGTTTACACGGAAGAGGAATGGCAAGCGGCAATCTACGAAGTCAAAAAGTTACATCCTAAGGCTCGACATTTTTGTTACGCGTATCGGCTAGGTTTAGATAATCAACAGTTTCGTGCCAACGACGACGGGGAACCTTCCGGTACTGCTGGTCGGCCAATTTTAGGTCAAATCGATAGTTTTGGATTGACCAATGTAATTGTCGTAGTCGTACGCTATTTTGGAGGAACAAAACTGGGGACTTCTGGTTTAATCAATGCTTATCGGCAAGCGGCTATCGAAGCATTTGAAACCGCAACGATTATCCAAAAAACCGTCGAAGATGTGTTTCGCATTCATTTTGAATATGCCATCATGAGTGAAGTGATGAACGCTGTCAAGCAGCAAAACTTAAATGTTTTAACGCAAGTCTTTGAAACGGAAGCTTATCTAGATTTTGCCATCCGACAAAGTGAAAAAGAAGATTGTCTAAGCCAACTCCGTGCAAATATCGCCAAAGTAAGAATTGCCGAACTTCCCAAACTAGAACGTATCGAAGGCTTGGAAATTAAGTATTTATACACAAGGTAATAAGTCCCAATACAATGCGGCGCAGTAGTCAATAACCACTGCGCCGCATATTTTTTTTTATAAAACGAAATACCAATGCTTACCGCAATAAGGTAATATCTCCTTTTTTGATAATTACTTCTCCGTCTAGTTTGCAAGGTGCTTCAATGACGTAAATGTAAACACCAACATCTGCGTCCCTGCCATTTCTTCGACCATCCCAACATTCGTTCATGTCATTTGTTTCCCACATTAAACCTCCCCAACGATCGTAGATTCTGAAGCTGTTAATTTCAAAAATAGAATTAGAGAACATTCTCAAAACATCGTTGAAACCATCTTCGTTTGGTGAAAAAGCATTTGGCATATCAATCAGGTCATCTGGACAAGCCGATAATTCTCTGAGTAAGACACTATCCGTCGAAGTACAGAACGAATTAAGGTCCGTTACGGTAACGTAATAAGTCATGTTTGTATCTACTTCGGTAACCGTCGGATTCGGACAGTTCCAACAGGATAAATTAGTAATTGGCGACCATTGGTAGTCGTAGTTGCTATTACCATTAACAGAAACACTTAAGTCAATCGTACTGCCCGGGAAAAATTCATATACTCGATTCAAGACCAAATCTGGTTGTTCTAATACCGTAACGGTTACGGTTGTACTGTCTGGTGGACAAGTAGCCGAGCCACCTAAAACGAGGTAATCTGTCGTTGTTGTTGGACTTGCGGTTGGAGTAGCGATAAATGGATCCGATAAAGTTTCCGAAGGACTCCAGATATAGTAATCTACATTTCCGTAAGCTTCTAATTGTATGGTATCTCCTACGCAGATCGTTACATCATCTCCATCTATTTCTGGCGAAGCGAGTACTCTAATGTATTCCGTTTTCGTAAGGGTATCAATACAATTTCCATTATCAATAATAAGTTGTACATCAAATTCCCCGATCGCATCGTAATCCACTACTGGATTCAGGTCGCTACTTGTACCAGGTTGCCCTTGCTCAAAAGTCCAGTCTACATTGATAATCGGATCACCAGTATTAATCATACTTTCAAAATTGATTGGCGCATCCGCATTACAAATATTCGTATCGGAAGCCATAAAGTCAACCTCTAGGTAAGAAAGGAAAATCGTATCTTGTGGATCAATTAACTCTGTACAATCTGGGTTATCAATCTCTATAATTCTTAATAAGGGTACAAAACCATTTATAGGTGTTACATCGTATAAATGCACCACGGTATCTCGATCAACATCAAAAGTAGTTTTAACGTTTCCATCTCCGAAATCCCACATGTAAATATAATTCCGATCTGATTCTCCAAAGAAGTTTACTTCTGCCGGAATGCAATTATCATTTACCGTGTAAGTAAAACTACCCACTAAGCCTAATAAATTTAAACTTTGAACGACGGTATCTCTACAACCAGCTGTTCCACCAATTGCAATTAAGGTATCAAAATATATTCCTTTATCAATAAAGATGTGAGTAGGATTTTCTTGGTTGTCCGTACCACTCGCATCTCCATATTCCCAGATATAACTCGTTGCGCCTTGTGATTGATTAATATACTGTACCAAAGAAGGCGTACAGTTAGAGTAGGAAGAATCTACGGTAAACGCCGCAATGGTTTCTTCTACCGAAATTTCTTGGCAAGTTGTATTAACACAACCGCCAATATCCGTGACGGTCAAACAAGCCGTATAGTTTCCTATTGAATAAAGATGCGTAGGATTCTCGTCCATCGTACTTCCTGTATCTCCAAAGTCCCAGAAATAAGTTAAGCCATTTCCTTGGGAAAGATTCTCAAAAACGACGGGTTCTCCCGGACAAGTAAAGGTATTCGCACTAAAATTTGCCAAAGGAGCATCGATATTAATTCCTTCGTTGACAACTAGTTCTTTCATGCATCCCCAAGTATCCGTCACTTGCAAGGTAATCGGTAAAAAGCCAACGGTATCAATACTCACCATCGGGTTTTGCCCATTCGCTAAAGCAATCGTGTCGCCAATGATCCAAGTCCAATCAATATTAGTAGCGAATAGATTTGAACTCGTATCCGTAAAGTTAAGATTAACGGGTAAACAATCATTCAATTGTTCCACTTCGAATCCAACGTCAATATCATTTATTCTAAAGGGGCCAATCTGTGTCGTATCGGTACAGCGATTAACATCCTCTACGGCCAGCGTCATATAAAACTCCCCTGCCTTTCCAAAACGAATATTAGGTTCTGCTGCTTCGTCGTCAGAAATATTAATAATACTACTTGGAGGCTTGATCCACTTCCATTTTACGATATCTACAGAATTATTTGTAATGTAAACCCGTAAAGGCAGACAGCCCATCATCGTATCGACACTGATGTTAATTTCAGGTTGTGTAATTCTTATATTTTTAGTCAACGTATCGCTGCAATTAGTCTCAAAGTTATAAGCAATCAAGGTCACTGGATAAACTCCCGTTTGTGGAAAAACAAAAGTTGGATTATCCGCAGAAGAGGTATCCGTGGTGGTAGCCGGAACACCAAAATCCCAGAAGACAGAATCCGCTCCAATCGTGTATGCCGTTAAAAAAGTTCTTTCAAAGGGTTGATCACAATCTATGACTGTACTAAATTTCGCTACCGGAGGTAAAATACAAACTACGTCCGTTTTGGAAACGAAGTTTTCGCAGCCTTCGTCAAAGATTCTCAAGGTTACGGTGAAACATCCAGTATCGGCATATTCGTACGTAGGGTTGGGGTCAAAAGAATCAATAATACCGTCATTATTAAAATCCCATTCGTAATCATCCACTGCCGGATTAGTACTACTTGTAAAGCTGATAATTTGGCTAGAACAAGCAACGTCTGGCATTACATCAAAGTCTACTGGGAATACTTCCCCCGCACAGATTCGATCTCCGAACGTTCTTGATGCCACACAACCTAAGTCATTCGTTACTTCTACAACGATGTCATAACATCCCGTCTCAGTAACTGTTAAAATTGGATTTTCTTGGCTTGAAGTAAAAACCGTTGCTCCGGCTTCGTCCAATACCGTCCAATTCCAAGCTACAATGGGAGTAGTAGACGCTGAATTTTCGTTTAACGTTACCGAAATTGGTGCACAACCTTTGATCTTACCAAATCCTAATTTCGGTAAAATCTCTTGTAATTCAATCGTTTCTAAGCTTACCGTTTTGGTACAACCTAGCGCATCCTCAATGGTCAAACTCACTGGATAAGAACCCAATGCAGTGTATGTATGAGTAGGATTTTCTTCCGTAGAAGTTGTATTATCTCCAAAATCCCAAAACCAACTAATCGCATCGGGAGATTGTCCGTCAAAACTCACGGTAAAAGGGATGGTACAGCTTTCCGTAACGCCACTCGTTACGACGTAACTTACATCTAAGTTCTCCGAATTCGTAATACACACCTGCTCTGTCGTACTGACTACACAACCATTAACGGTACGCGTTAAGGTAACATCATAGCAATCAACCGCAGCGTAAGTATGAATTGGTGTAGCATCATTGGAGCTCGTATTGTCCCCAAAATCCCAAGAGATGGAAGTTGCTGGTGGACCAGGACTTGTATCTTCAAAAAATATCGTTAAATCGCCACAACCATTCTGCGAAACAGAAGTAAAACTAGGAGGAGTGCCTGCCGCAATATAATCTTCTAAAACTAAAGTATCCCGGCACCCCGTCGTGGTGTTAACACCGGATAAGGTTACGGTGAAAGGACCTGCTGATTCGTACGTAACAGGATCGGGATTATTACCGTCAAATTCTTCTCCATTACCAAAGTCCCAATGGAAATTATTACCAGCTAAGGTACTCGTATTCGTAAAATTAACTTCAAATGGAAGCGTACAAGCATAAGTTAAATCGGCAGTTAAGCCCAAATTCACCCCTTCTTCTACGGTAACAAATTGCGTAATATTATCCGAACATCCATTATCATCCGTTACAATTAAAGTTACTTGATACGAATCCGCAGATTCGTAAATACACTGTACGTTGGGTGCATTGGTGGATGGGCAACCGTTTAAATCCCAAACCCAGTTATTGATCGTTCCACTTTGAGAAGTAGAGTTATCCAAAAAATTAACCGTCAAGGGACCACAACCTAAGTCGTTGTCCATTGAAAAATTGGCAACGGGTAAACTAAATACCGTTACAAAGTTTGTCTTACATTCCGTACTAGATAAATTATTATTATCCGTTACCGTCAAACAAATTTCATAAGTACCTGCACTCGTAAAAATGTGCACCGGATCTTCTTCATTTGATAAGAAATCTCCATTCTTTGTCCACTCCCAAGTAGTGATCGTATTACCATTTCCCGAGGAGAGATTTGAAAAAGAAACAGTATGCGGTACGCAACCATTCGTTGAGTTTCCCGCAGCAAAATTTGCACTGGGTTGAGCATAAGCAGTCAACGCAAAAAAGCTGAATAAACTCAGTATTAATAGGTGTGGGTGTTTCATATTACAAAAATAAAAAATATATTAAATATAACTATTTAATAATCAATAATAATGCCGTTAAGACTTAATTTAATGTTCTTTTTGCTTAATAGTACACGATAGCCTTTATTATAAGAAGTTGTTTAAAAACGTTAAAATGTTTACGAATTGATCTTTATGTCCAATTTTTCAGCTTTTTTATCCTCCGCAGCGGTGCTAGGAACTCAAAAGACAGCTTCAACTTGAACCAAAATCTCTGCTTCTCAACTTCTTTTTCAATTATTGAACAACTTCTAAAACTAAAGTCTAGACTAAAACTACTTTAGTCTAAACCCTAATCCTTTCTTTTTCAAGCATAATTATTATGCCAATTGCAGCGCTTCTTATCATTTTAACAACAAGTTGGTCCAAAATGCATATCATCGGCTCTTTTTTTAACCTAAAGCAGCCTAGCTATCAAAAATCTATGTATTGGGTTCAAATATTTCTAACCGTTTGGATGTGTAGTCATTTTAAGGATTAACTTAATACAGTGTAAAATCAATAATACTTTATATTACAGTGTACTTAACGCTAGAAATCGAATACTTAAAGGAGTACGTTTGTGCCAAATTTTGAAGACCGTATTTCCTTTAATCTAAGTGACGCAAAGATACGCATTTTTACCTTTACCGTGCTCGGGTTAATTGCAAATTCCTACCAACCTATGGATAATATTATACGAAAGCCTAGCTTCCAAATAGGAAACTAGGCTTTCTTACTACCAAGTAATTTCTAAGCTAAGGATGCATCGTCTCAACTTACCACAATACATTCATCAAAAAATGCCGCGAAAGTCAATATCTAAAAGGGTTTAGCGCAACAAACTCACATCTCCCTGCACTGAAAAAGAACTTCCGTCTACCGGACAAACCAATTCTACAAAGTATACATAAACACCGTTTGCCAAGTTTTTCCCTTGATAACGACCATCCCAACCTTGTGTCAAGTTATTGGTAGAAAAGACTAAATTTCCCCAGCGATCATAAATTTGAAATAATTTTAAAGTTTCAATCGACTGCGCCGTTTGTACCAGTAGTAAATCGTTAATGCCATCTCCATTCGGTGAAAATGCATTTGGGACACTCGCTAAATATCCTGGACAAGTATTTAATTCCTCCAAGCGCGTTTCAATACTTTGCTGACACCCCGTGGTGGCATTTGTCAACGTTGCAGTCAAAGTTTCCGTCGCTACCGTTGGGTCAATCACTGGATCTGGACAACGCAAGCAGCTTAACCCCGGAGAATACTCCCACTGATATTCCAGTCGTTCCGTCACTCCGTAGGATAAATCTAGATAGACTTGTTGACCAGAGAAATAATAGTGTACCATAGGCAAACGGCTGGCAGGTAATTTATTTACAACAACGGTAAGCTGCGCGGTATCTGCGTAACAAGTCGAACGACGACCGATAACTTGATACGCTGTTGTTTTACTCGGTGCCACAAAAGGCGAATTGCCCAGTAATCTTTCTCCCGTTTCTAAATTTGTCCACTGATAGTCGGTTGCGGTACCACTTGCGAATAATTGCACCGAATCCTGCTGACAAATCACGAAGTCTTCCGTTCGAATTTGCACCGATTGCAACAAATTGACTTGCACCGAATCCTCTAACGTACATTCTCCGTTGACCATTCGAATTTTATATTGAGTGTTTGTTTCGGGTAAGGCTTCGGGTTGTAAAATAGTAGGATCATCCAAGGTGTTTGCAGGTTCCCAAGTTATTACTCCTTCTCCTCTCCCATTCAACGTCACAAGATCTCCCAGACAAATCGTAGTATCCTGCCCTGCACTAATCGCATCTCGCGCAATAACCCTAATCTGAATCGAATCCTTTATCAAACAACCATTGTCCGTGTAGGCTTGTACTTCGTAGTTGGTCGTTTCACTGGGTGATGCAACGGGATCCGCACAGTAAACGCAACTTAAGCCATCATAGACCAACCAATGCGGATCATTTGTAATACTCAAACTAAGCGGCGTGCTTTCTCCAGCACAGATGGTTTTATCTGCTCCAGCAAAAGACTGTGATTCATCCGATACATTTACAAAAACAGAATCAATCGCTGCGCAGCCATTGCTATTGGTAACCGTCAACACGTAAGTCGTTGGCACCGTCGGCGTAGCAATTGGATTCAGACAAGCCTCATAACAATTTAAACCTTCCCGTGTCTCTTCCCATTGATACGCATAAACGTCTTCTCCCCCACTTGCATATAATTGCACAAAGCTATTTAAGCAAACCGTCGTATCCTTCGTAAGGCTAATTTCAGGAATGGCATCCGGTTTCACAAAAACGGTAACTTCGCTCGACGAACTACAACCTTCCGCATTTTCTACTATAAAAGTATAGATGGTCGTTACGGTTGGACTTGCTTTCGGATTCATACAATTGATACAACTCAGATTAGTAGCAGGTGTCCAATAATAATTTGTTCCCGTAGTATCGCCACTGATGGTCGCATTTAATTGTGCAGCTTCGCCAATGCAAATCTCAGGAGCAACTCCTGCACTTAACGCCGTTAGTCCGTAAGCTGTCACAAATTCTGTAGCCGTATTGCTACAGCCAATATCCGTGGTAACCGTTAATGCGATTGGAATATTTCCCCCTGCGGTAAAAGTGTGACTCGGGTTCGGAATACTCGTTGTGGTACCATCACCAAAATCCCAGTGCCAATCTTCAATTGTTCCCGTGGGCGTAGTTGCGGTTGCGGTAAAGTCAACACTCAAAGGTGCGCAACCTTCTACCGTAGAAAGTTGGAACGCTGCGGTTGGATTGGGTCCAATGCGAATTAAATCTTCTTTAAGAATGGTATCGCTGCATAAAGCAGTCGTTGCAATCAGTTGCACATCATACTTTCCCGTTCCCGTAAAACTCACTGCGGGTTGAATCGCGGTACTTTGACTTGGATTTCCGTTTTCAAAATCCCACTGAAAAGTTTCAATCGTCTCGGAAGCACTTGAAAGGTTAATGAAAGTCACTACTTCATTGACATCACAAAATAAAGTATCCGTTGCAGCAAAATCAAGTGCTAGTCCCGCCACGTAAAGTTCCGAAGGAGCAGCGACAATACGTTGACAGCCTTGCCCGTCCGTCAAAATCAAAGAAGGAAAATAAGTTCCAATGGTCTCGTACGTCCAACTTACCGTATCAGCACTCTGCAAGCCTGCGGTATCCAAAATCCCATTGCCAGAATCCCAGACGTAAAAGTAAGCAGCAGCCGACTGAGCGACAAAACTTACTGATTCCCCCCGACAAATGGTATCCTGATCCATTGTAAAACTACCCACGGGACCTTCCAAGTTGATCAAGTTGTCGAGGGTTAAAGTATCCGAGCAGCCCGGCACACTCGTCGCAATTAAGCGAACCGCGTATTGTCCAGGTTCCGTGTAGATTTGTGTCGGATCAACTAGCGTAGAAGAACCATTTCCAAAGTCCCAGCTAAAGGCTGTCGCATTTTGAGATAAATTAGTAAAGGGCACATTCAAAGGTGGACAAGTACCACCAGTAACATCTACGGAAAAATTGGCGACGGGATTGGCAATGGTAATATAATCGGATTTGCACAGAGTTTCTTCACAACCATAAGCATCCGTAACCGTCAGGCAAATGGTATAAACGCCTTCGTTGGCAAAGCAATGCAAGGGCTTTTTCAAGTTTGAAGTTTCGCCGTCGCCAAAATCCCAAAAGTAGCTTAAGTTTTTCCCCTCCGATGAATTCTGAAACTGCACACATTGATCGGTGCAACTCTCCTGCTTAGCATTAAATTTAATCACTGGCTTAGTTACTTCTACCACTTCGGGAATAGCCAGTTCATTGGTACAGCCCCAATCATCTGTAAGCTGTAGGCGGACTGGAAAAAGTCCTACTGCATCAAACTCAAAACTAGGCTGAGCCGCAGAGGAACTCCCAAGGTTGTTTCCAAAAATCCAATTGTAACTAATTATATTGGCAAAAAGATCCGTGGAAGTATCTGCAAATTCGACGGTCAAGGGCAGACAACCACCGCTCGGAGTAGCTACAAAATCAATCTCAATTCCATTGACCAAAATGGTATCTTGAAACTGAAGCGTATCGCGACAATTATTAATATCTTTGATAATCAATTGTAAATCTGTATGTATCCCCGGAGTAGCAAAAACGATGGTCGGATTTACAGCATTCACATCAGAAAAATTGGCGTCACTTCCACTCCAATAATATTTGTCTCCAAATTCCGATTGATTACCAACTTGTAAGCTTAAAGGTGCGCAGCCCCTCAACGTATCCAATACAAAATCGGCGACGGGAACGGTAATGTATACGTTTTTAGTTTCTGTATGAAAACAGCCTGTGTTAGCATTGTAGGCGGTGAGCTTCACGCTATAAACACCCGTTGCCGGAAAGGTAAATTCAGGTTCTGCCAAACTAGAAGTATCCGTGGTAATCCCTGGTATTCCAAAATCCCAAAGAATCGTTTCGGCGCCGATAGATTTATCTTTAAATTGACGTCTAAAAGGGTCTTGACAAAATTGCTGAATCGAAAACTTTGCGACGGGATCAATAACGTGAACATAATTTTCTAAATTCAAAACGCCATTACAACCATTATGATTTACCAATAAAGTAATATCGTAATAGCCCGTATCAGTGTATAAATGAGTTGGATTTTGCTCAAAGCCAAAAGTACCATCACCAAAATCCCAAAACCATTCTTCTACGTAATCCGCCGAAAGATCCGTAAAGTTGATTGGAATTTCTACGCAGGCTAAGGTTGGATCTGCTATAAAGTTGACGAGCGGATCGGCACCGACTTGAATCACTTGTTCAAAAGTAGTAGTATCCGTACAACCAAGGGTATTTGTAACAATTAATCTTAAATCAAAAAAACCAGTATCCACGATGCTGAAACTAGGTGTTGATTGCGTTGACTGGTAAGTTTCGTTGGGTGTGACAATTTCCCATTCCCACGCAATAATGGGTGTGATCGAAGTAGAATTATCTGCAAAGTTTACTTCTAAAGGAGAACATCCCGTCAAAAAAGGATTGAGCAAACTCGCTTGCACCGCTTCTACTTTTATCGTATTTACAACGACGGTGTCCTTGCAACCGAGTGCATTTTCGGTAACCAAACTTACTGGAAATTCACCATAAGCATTGAAGGCGTGGGTCGGATTGGGCGCATTGGAACTTTCTCCATCCCCGAAATCCCAATGCCAACTCACTGCATTTAGCGTAAGACTCGTGAAGTTTACAATATGTGGAAGGCTACAGCCAATGTTATTATCGTTACTGTAATTGGCGACGGGTTTGGGTTGGACGAGGATGCAATTAGAGGCAAATTTTTCGGAAACGCAACCATCTTGGAAACGTTTTAGACGAACGTAGTAGCAACCAGGATTTTGATAAACATAACTTGGATTCGCATCCGTCGAAGTAAAACCATCGCCGAATTCCCAGACTACGCTATCCGCAGGCAAAGGGGAAGTGTCCGTAAATTCTACCAACAATGCTGCACAACCTTCCGTCGGCGTGAAAGCAATGTCAACTATATTGCCAACTTGTACATAATCTTCTAAGATTAAAATATCCGAGCAATTCGAACTTGTATCCGTAGCAATGATTGTGATATCGTAACTACCATAATCGTTGTATAGAATATTTGGTGGAAAATCACCCGTATAACTTTCTCCATTACCGAAATCCCATTCGTAGGTAATCCCAGTAGTAGGTCCCGCATTGGTAAAGCCTACCGTCGCGGGTGGCGCGCAAGCAAAGTCTCCAGTGAGTTCAACTTCAATAATTGGTTTGGGCGAAACCTTAAGATAATCCGCTTTAGATTCGGTTTGGCTACAACCATTAGCATCGGTCACCGTCAAACTAATAGCGTAATTATCCGGTAGGTCATAGCTGCAAGATTGCGGCGCCCCCGTAGTGGCTTCAACGACATTGCAATTTCCACCTAAACCCCAAGTCCAATGTGTAATTGGCGCACTCGTGGCGACGGATAAATCCTGAAAATCAACTTCTAGTGGCACGCAGCCTTGCATGGGCGTTGCCATGAAATCGGCTTGGGGAAGT
>JBGCFY010000044.1:0-67479 GCA_045110315.1 Saprospiraceae bacterium | reverse complement strand
AGGAACATTAAAATTGGAGCAAATGGACGAAGAACAATTTTCGCTTGGGTTGATAGAGTCGATGTATGCTAATCAAAGTGCTACCATTAAAGTATACCAAGGCGAGGAAGTTAGTGGCGAATTTTACGCAGCGGCAGAAATGATGGCTATTTTCATGAGTACGCCTAAGGTCAATACATTAGCAGCTTATACAAATGAAGGGAAACTAACGTACTGGATTGAGTTCTCAGAAGCGGTGGAATTGATGAGTACGAACGGGAATACCTTCATGGCAGACGAAATGGAAATTGTTTTTGAAAGTACTTCAGAATTACAAAGTTTTCAAAACTTTGTAGTTTCAGTGCAAAACGAAGAAGGTAAGGTAGTATTGGCTTATGCTCAAGGAAAATACCCTGAACCACAGATTCTTTCAGCAACGCCTAATACCTTGGAAACAGGAGAAAAAGTGGTAGTAACAGGAGAAAATTTAGGGGAAGTTAGTCTAGTAGAATTTAATAGTACTACGGGCGGAATGCTTAGCGTAAACTTTAGTGTGCTAAATGAGCATACTTTAGAAGTTGTTGTTCCGTCAACGGCAACGAATACTTTAAGATTGACTAGCTTTTACGGTGCGATGGCAGAAACTCCTTTGACAATTTCAGAAGCTTGTAACTTGCCTGCAAACCTGAATGTGCAGCTGCAACGTACAGAAGAAGAAACGGGTGCTAATTTGACTTGGTTGAACGATGACGGAGGAGGTGCTTTTGAAGTACAATACCGAGCGGCAGGTAGTACCAACTGGATTAGCGATTACGTAAACGCTACGGAATTATTCTTAGCAGATTTAGACGTTCCTGCGGAATACGAGTGGAGAGTAAAAGCGACTTGCAATGATGAATTTACAACGGTAAATACTTTTTCTACAGATTACGGAAATACTATTTACGTTTCGGAAGTGTTGAATGCACGGGTAGAGGAATGGATTACATTGGATCCTGAATCTGGCGTTTCGATTTTTGATTTCATTGAGGAAGCGGATAACATTGAAGTAGATGAAAAAGTATCTTTCTTTCGATCTTATACCAATGGAGCGTGGCCAAATTTAGCATTATTTGCGGGACCTTGTTACTGCAAAACGATTCAAGTACATACTTCGATTCAAGTAGAGCCAGGAACGGGAATGCTTAATCGTTATGCCAAAACGTCAATCAATTCTCACAGCAATGATAATAAAGGCTATCGCAGACATTCTTATCGAGAGTATTATATAGAGCACGGTCCTGCGTTTCACATGAAACACGTTTATTCTGGACACAGAAGAACAAAGCACCCTAATCCAATTTATTTACATAAAGGAACTGTCCCACCTAATTTTTCTAAAATGACGATGACTTACTTGTGTACGCAAGGAGGTGTTCAGCAAAATGGTTGCGGTTGTATGAAAGAGTTAGATATTGATGTACGATACGAATCAAACCATTGGATGCATCCTACAAATGCGTCGCAGCGAAGTAGTCACGTTAAAGCAAAAACGGAAGAATATGCTTTTATTTATGATATTGAGCAGCCTTCTAATAAATACAATGTTTTGTACGCTGATTTCGCAGGAAAGAAAAAGATGGATAAGGTCAGTTGGAATCCTACAGCATTTATCAACGTAGTTAATTTAGCGGCGACGATAGGAAAAGCAATCTTAGCGAATAAGGTTACTGCACAAGATATTACAAGTGTACAAAATACGTTAAACTCTATGATTACTACGCCATTTCAAATTAAAGACTTTGCCGCTTCAGGTAGTCAAGGTATTGGCATTGGAGGGAAACAAACTCTAATGATCAAGCCTAATACAACGCGTACCATAGCAATGTATTCCAACGGAAGTGTACAAGCAGAAGGAAAAGGAAAAGGAAAATCAAGATGGCATGCAACTGCTGAGATTCACAGTAACTACCGAATGTCAATGGTTTTTGAACCTCGCCCTCCGGTGAATACGCCATGGTGTTGCACACAAAGTATCGGAATGTGGGATTTAGGAAGCCTTGGTGGTCGTGCTCCTAAAAGTGCCGCTTCGCTTAGAAATAGCATTGGAGCACATTTAATTAGCTACCATACTGCACAGGATTGGATTGGTTTAAATACAATTTATTACGGTGGGATTCATCACCTTGATATTCAGGATAACCGTTACTATCGGGTACTTGCTAAAAATACTTGTCCTCCATATCAAGCCCCTCCAAATTGGTGGGATTACCAAGTTTATAGTGCTTATAATTATGCACACCTTCGAACAGCACAAACGCTACAGCAACTAACATCGAGCATTGCACCAAACCCTTTTAGTAATGTAACAACGATCAATTACGAATTACCTGAAAATACCAACACTGCTCGCTTAGTTGTTTATAACCTCAACGGAGTGGCACTTAAAAACTTTAGCTTAGCAAGGGAAAGTAGTCGAATTGATATTAGTGCGAATGGCATGGCGAATGGTATGTATTATTATCTGATTTTTGCAGATGGTCAACAAATCTCTCGCAATAAAATGATGGTTCAAAAATAGAATATTAGAAAGTAACTTACTTTTCAATTGAATCTTTTGCGAAGCGGTCATTCATAGCAATTACTATGAATGACCGCTTTTTTTAGTATAAAAAAGTATTTCAAAAAGATAAGTTCGCACTGGAGAAGTGCGAACTTATTTTACTGATACTAAAAGAAGGATTGTGGATAAGATGTAATGTGAGATTGGATTGTGTGTGTGAAATATTACTTTGGTTTATTTACTGTAAAGATCAGCATTGGATATTAACTTTAGATTAAGACGATTTTAAAAAGTGGTTAAAAGAATAGTAAGACAGACTTTAAACGGAGGTTTTTCATTGCGGCATAACAACTTAAGCCGCTGCGTCGAGTATAATTCTTATTATCGACAAATCATCACTAGGCTTTATGCCAAAGGTGTTTTCTAAGTACAATAATTTTTTGTGTAGCATTAACGATTGCTCCATCCATTGTTGATCTCGCAATAGGAAATCAATAATTTCACTTTCTGTTATAGTGTCGTAAATTTCGGTATCGTAGTGCTTAAAACTGAAAATACCGTCGCTTGCTAAACTGAGTTGTTGTACTCGTGGGAGCCATAATTTTTGACTTTGCTGCTGATACCAATCTTCAAAATTTTCCTGTAAATGATAGCCGAGATAATCGGGCTTGTTTCCTTGTTCATATTCAAAACATTGATCGTTACAAATAATAAGACCATCTCCAATAACAATACAAGCTGCTTCGCGCAAGGTATGGTCTAAAACACACAATACAACAGTGGTGAGTATTTCTTCGACCTCCAGCATTAGTTGCTGTGAAATTTGTTGAAGGTCGAGGAAGACTTGTTGAAGAATAACTTTAAGGTAACTTGCGGTGGTCTTTTCAGTTTTTTCTGCGAAGGCTTTAAAGCTAATCTCTTTGGTAACCTTGCGGATAATTTTAACGAGCAAACACGATGCAAAATGGCTTTCGGTTCCCATTGAACATCCATCGAGGACCGCTAATAATATTTTATCTTGATTAAGGTGGTTTACGGTAAGTGCATCTTCATTATGATTGACATGGAAAGAACCAATCGTGGAGATTTGGTATAAATTCATACTGCCAATAACTAAGGAATTGTGAGATTAGTTCCCTTCATTCATTATGTTATTTAACGGATACTCAAACAGTTTCTTAGTGCATTAGACATTATTCTAAAAAGTTAGATGGGCTGAAAATACCTTTTTTCTCACTCTTCGTTCCGTCCTTCCGAAAATAATTTCCCAAAGATTGAATCTTATTGATAGAAGAGTACTCTGCCGTGTTCCACAAAAGAAATCCCTTTTTCCAAAACTTTGGAAAAAGGGATTTGCGTTGTAAACCAATTCTTAATTTATATTTAACCTAATTTACTTTATACTTCCCACTATAAGTTTGATAAAATTTTGGCAGCTTCGTCGGCATTCCATGCTTTTGTAGCAACGATTTCTTTGAAAGTCTGACGGGCCAATTCTTTCTGTCCAGATAAAGTATACGCTAAGCCTAGAAACCAATTCGCTTCGTCCTGAACAGCTTGATCCGTTGTCGATAATACTTTTACCTTTTGGAGAGAGGCAATGGCTTGTGAATAATCGTCCAAGTATAATTGACTTAAGCCTAAGTAATAATGAGCATTGCTGTAATTCGGATCTTTTTGGAGCAAAGCAAGAAAGCTAGTACTTGCACTTTCATAATCTGAGTTTTTGTACGCAAGATATGCTTTGTTGTATAGCTCAGAGGTAGCAGCTTGCTCATCACCTCGAGTTACATTATTTTTTGATTCGTATTTTTGCTCCATTAGATAAGCCATTGCCTGTGATTCAGCACGAACGGGCTGACTGAAGTAAAAAACGATGGACATGGCTACGACTAAAAAAATGGCAGCAACGTTGCGCCACTGGAATAGGGCAATACGTAAATTATTTTTTTTTGGCGTTCTCGTAATATTATGTTGATTCGCCAATTTTTGTTGCCAATTTGCTTTTTTGCTTTGGTCAATCTGCGCATTGACGATACGCTTCGTAAGTTCCTCGGCTGCATCTGGAGATAACTTGTTGTCGAGGTAGTCAGAGATTTTTTTCATTATGGTAAAGGTTTAAGAAATACGAAGAAAGTAGCTTTTGAGTTTTTCTACACATCGCTGCTTTTGCTTTCGTATTGCTTCTGGAGATTTATTTAATTTAAGAGCGATCTCCTTTAAAGAAATATTTTCGTAATAAAATTTTTTGAGTAATCCTGCACAATCTTCACAAAGACCCGCCCAGGCTTGATCAAGTAATTGTAAGGTTTCTTTGTCAAAAGCTTTTGGATCTTCTACCAAATCCATTTCTTGAATCGGGTTTTTTAAATTTTCGCGTTTAATCCACTTGATATAAACTTGACTCGCCATTTTAGTAAACAAAAAACGAAGGTTGCCATAGTTTATTTTTGCTGCTTTGATGCCTTTGTGAAAATTCAGTAAAGTTTCCATCGTAGCATCGTAAGCATCTTCGTGCGATGCGCCATAGTTCTTCATTAAATAAGCTATGCAGTCTTTATAGTGACTCAAGAAAATTTGTTCAAACAAGCGTTCGTCGCCAGCCTGTAATTGTTCTGCCAATTCTTGAAAGGCTAACTCGCTTAAGCCAAAATTTTTCTCCATTAGTTTTTTGATTTTACCATATTCTCTTTTAGCAATAATAGGAATAGATTTCCAGATAAGAGAAGATTGGTAGTATTCTGTTAGAGAAAAACTACTTTTCAAGCTAATTAATACTCGAAATTTTAAGTACTTAACTTCATGCGTTTGACAAAAACCTTCGGTGATTAACCAAGTTTCTAATTCTTGTTGATACATCGTTTCAAACTGAGTTAAAGTGAGGTAGTTCTCAGAGAATTCTTGATTTTGAATACTTAAGCTGTACATATCAATGTGACTTTTGGTTATCTATCGCACGTTCTTCAACAAATGGTGTTATTTATCAAAAGAGAATACTGTTAAGTAGTTATTTTCTTTTGGTAGACGATATCATTTTAAATTAAAACAACTTCCTTCCATCAAAGAATCGCCATCTATTTAATACTATAAGCAATCAACGGATGGAATGTGACAAAAAAAGCAGAATTTTTTTTTGAATATAACTTCATGTAGTGATCTTGTATAGACGAGGGAAAGGGTAGATTGGTAAAATAACTTTGTCTTAGTACTTAAGTAGGTTTACCTAATAAAATCACCAAGCTATTTGGTAAACCTATCTTATCGCCGATCGGTAAATTTGAATCGTATCAATGTTGTTTAAAAACTCTAAAAATGTTTGCGAATTGATCTTTTTGTCCAACTTTTTAGCTTTTTTATTCTCCGTAGCGGTGCTACGAACTCCAAAAAGAGCTTCAACTTGAATAAAAATCTCTGCTTCTCAACTGCTTTTCGAATTATTAAACAACTTCTGTTTCAAGTTGGGCAAAACAACTTCAACCGTAAATTAAATAATTATCGTAAAAAATGTCACGTTCTGGGATTTGTGTGCTTTTATATCCAAACCTGTTTCTTTTAGTGGAAGCTTTTTTTAAATATCTGCTACGCTAAAAGATACGCTTCAGAGCAATAGTAATACTTTATAATAAATAAAATATAGTTAGCAACTGAACTTACCCAATAGTGAGTAAGCACAGATTATAAGATTTATATTTTAAATAATTTCAATACGCATTTAAACTATTAAAATTTTTGGTTACATCTATTTATGCTATAGAACGCGGTTGCAAAGTTAATTTGTAGCTGCTTCTATTTTTTAATACTTTCCTCCTTTGTTAAGCAATATGAGTACGAAAGGCTGATACTTGATACGTATCAAGTACATAATTATAATGTTGTTATTCGTAAATAAGGACTAGTGCAAATAGTGTTGATTTTATAACTTCCGACTTTCTCCTTAAAGCTTACTTTTCTTTCGAAAAAAAACTTAGATTTTTTTGTCACACTAATTGTAATTCTTGCTTATAGAAACGATACTTTCAATCAGATTTAGATGTAGCCAAAAAAAAATATTATGAAAAAGATCAAAAACCTAGCTTTTTTTAGAAATGCTTTACTCCTCCTAAGTTTTTTATATATCAATCCTAGCCTAGTGCAGGCACAAAGTGACAAAGAATTGATTGTTCGCTTCGAAAATGGCACTCCTCAAGATACAATCGATGCTATTAAAACAGAATTTAACGTTACGGAACTAAGAATTACTCCAATCTCAGAAGTTAGATTGTGGCGATTAGACTCAACAATTAACGTTGTTGGCAATCCACATATTCACTTTCTTATCGGTTCGGATACTTTAGATATCAAAGAAAGTCGAAAACGATTAAGTAGTAAAACTAAAGTAAAAACTGCTGGCGAAAATTTTCCCACTCGTATAATTTCTTCCGAAGTTATGGATAACTTAGAGGACAACCCCTCTGGAAATCTAACACTTTGCGTGCCACGTCAACCCGTAACTTGTTCATCAGGAGAATGTGAAGTAAGCGTTGGTGTAATGGATACGGGAGTAGATGACAACAATAGCTACTTGCAACCTTGGCTGTCTTTTTCACGAGGATATGATTTTGTTAATCGGACTCCTAATGCCTCCGATGATAATGGTCACGGTACGCATACTACTGGTACGATTGTCCAAATGGCAGATATGGAAAATGCCAATAATATTAGGGTTGTTCCTCTTAAGACGCAAGACAAAGAAGGAGAGGGCACCGTATATCTCGCCATTGAAGCTTTGGATTATGCCATTTCTCAAAGACTTGATATCGTTAATATGAGTTTAGGCTATACTGCTGATCGTCCGCAGCCAACGGATAAGATAAGTCCATTAGAATATGTAATTAGTTTAGCGGGAAATATGGAAGGTATATTTGTGGTTTGTGCCGCAGGTAACGAATCTACGGATATCGATGTGAGTACAAAAGGGTTTTATCCTGCGGGGTTTAGTTGTCCAAATCTTATTTCGGTCGCTGCTTCAGGTTGTGATAACCAATTGGAGAGCTATTCTAATTATGGTATGGTAAGCGTAGATGTTGCGGCACCGGGTGGCGTACATAGCCCTGTCCTTGACGGCAAATGGGAAGTTAAACTAGGTACTTCGATGGCAGCAGCAGTCGTTACTGGAACAGCAAGTTTGCTAGCGACACATCTTTGTGATCTAGATAATCTAGAAAACACGGAGGATAACATTTCTTATAATTATACGGCGCTTCGCAATGCAATCACTGAAACAGTTACAAAAGTAGGATTACCGATTCTTACGGAAGGAATTATTAACGCTCCCCACGCTCTAAATAATCTAACGCAGCCTTCGTTCCGTAAGCTAGAGGATAAAACAGAGGGACTTTCAAATACTTTAACCGTATTTCCTCAACCCTTTCGACAAGTAGTTCATCTTCGCTGGGAAAGTACAGACGAGAAGCGAGTAACGATTCGTATTTTTGATGCTTTGGGCAAAGAAGTTTATCGCCATCAGGAAAATGCTAACGTGGGAATAAATGAGTTTGAATGGAACAGTCAAATGCAACCTACAGGAACTTATTGGTTGAATGTACAATCTGGAAAAAATACAATCACGAAAAAAATGATTAAATTGGAATAATTACGCAAGAAGTTGTTTTTCTTTGAACTAGAAACGGCAAATTAAGCGTTTTTAATAAGCAACTCCTTCATACTCAAGCCTAAGTGTATGTCTAAATAACTACTAATTAACTACAGTGGTACTTTTGGACATACACTTGGTGCATTGAGAAGGGGTAAGCCTGGCTTTTTATTCTAGTAAAAATGAAACTAAACTTACTCCTTCTATTCTCGTTTTGTTGTTGGTCTTTTGGTGCCTTTGGTCAAAAAGATTTAGCGCCAACAGTAGATCGCATTATCAAAGAAATAAAAACATTAGAGCCTACCGAATCGGTGAAGATTATTGATGAAGCTTTACGCCAACATCAAAATCAGTGGTCGAAACAGCCTTCCCTCCGAGCACGATTGTTGCAAAAAAAAGGAATTGAGTATTACTTGATGGATGCTGCGCACTACAAAGAAGCTTTAGCCGATTATCAAGCGGCACTCTCCATCTGGGGATCTGCCAATCCTCCTTTTTTAGAAGATATTACCTACACTTATTACTTGATTACGATGCTGCAAAAAGAAGCTGGTCAGTATATACGAGCGATTGAAAATGGAAAAATTGCTCTTGAAAAAATGGCAGCGACCAAAAATGTAGACCAGACTCTACAGGCTAAAATCTGCTTTGAAATTGGAGAAACTTATGTAAGGACTGAAGATTTTTCTAATGCTCTTCAATACTTAGAACAAGCAAGTCAATTATTTTTAGAACGAAACGAAACTGGATCCTTGCTGGAATGCTACAACTCTTTGGCAGGTGCACTAGATGGATTAGGAAAGGCTGAAGAAGCTTTATCTTACTACCAAAAAATTATTACGAGTCAAGATGCAGACGAAGAACAATTAGCCAATGCGTATGCAAATCGGGGAGTACTTTTTTTGAGTCAAAATGATTACACCGCTGGATTACCGCTCTTTCAAAAAGCGAAAAATATTTTCCCACTACTCTATGCTGAAACGGAAGACCCATTCTACCGTAAAAGTTTAGCGACTTGCCTCGAGAATATCAGTATTTGTTATAAAGGCATGGGCAACTACGAAGAAGCTAAGCTTACCATTCTAGAGTCAATGAGTATGCTCCAAGCAGAGTTACCCAATAAGTTTCATCCTGACGTTGCCAAATGTCATGATAATTTAGGAGACTTACATTTTGCCCAAGCTAATTACCAGCTTGCCTTAACTGCTTACCACGAAGGAATTGCTTGCCTATTACCTACTTTTGTAGAAAAAGACTTGACGATAAATCCGGATTTATCAGGGATTGAATGTGAAGATAACCGCACGCTACTTAGATTACTATCTGGGAAAGCAAGAAGTTTTAAAGCACTTTACGAATTGGATACCACACAAATTGTGCATTTGAGAAATGCGCATGCAAGTGACCTTCGTTTCGACGAATTACTGACCGAAATTCGACAAGGGTTTCGTTCTTCAGAATCGGTATACGCACTCCTTGAAGATATGCATAAGGTTTATGAAACGGCTATTCATACGGCTATTCATTTGCATCAATTGACGAACGAGAAAAGGTATTTTGAAACAGCTTATCAATTCGCCGCTAAAAATAAGGCTAGCGTTTTATTAGATGCCTTGCAAGCAGAACAGGCAAAATTTGCAGGCTTACCAAGTGATTTATTACAAAAGGAAAAAGCGCTCAAGAAAGATTATTTAGATTTAGAAGCGCAGCTCTTTAAAGCTAAAGCTAATCCTCATCAAGAGGATGTTGAAATCCAAAAACTACAAACTGAACGGTTTGCATTGAAGGTTACTTACGAAAAGTTAATCGATAATTTCGAGAAAAATTTTCCGCAATATTATAAACTAAAATACGCTTACGACCAAAGAATAGATATTGCAAGTTTTCAAAAAAAACTGCCTACGGATGGTGCTTTATTAGAATACTTTATCGGTGAAGAACAAATTTTTTTATTCGGGATTACCAAAGAGCAATACCACTTTTTCGCTTGGGAAAAGCTACCAGATTTTGAAAAAGATTGTAATCAATTTCGATCAATGATTAGTGATTTGGAAACTGAAAATGATCCGAAATTAGCCTATCGGTTATTTCAACAATTGCTTGCAGAACCTTTAGCAAAGATTGAACAAAAACAAACCTTGCGGCGATTATTCATTATTCCTGATGGCGCTCTACTGAGAATTTCTTTTGATCCTCTCTTGACGGAACCGGTTGCTACTTGGAAAAATAAAACGAACCCTTACGTAATCAAAAAGTATGCGATTAGTTATGCTTATACCAATCAATTGTTATTCGCAGAAGATAAAACGGTAGCCAAGAATGATTTGGAATTGTTTGGCGGATTCGCGTTGGATTATCGAGATTCATTAGCTCCAGAAGCACTTGGGTTTAACGGTGGAAAGTCCTACAAAAGGAATCTAGGTGTGCTAGAAAATGCTCCAGAAGAAGTAAAGACTATCGCAGAACTGCTGGATGGTAGCGAATTTACTAACGAAGAAGTTAGCAAGCAACACTTTCTGGAAAATGCCGGACGGTTCAAAATCTTGCACTGGGCAGGACACGGCTGGATTCGCGAAGATGATCCGATGAATTCTGCTTTGGTTTTTTCTTTGACTAAAAGTGTAGAAGATAGTTTACTACGGGTAATCGAATTGTACGCACTAGAGTTAAATGCTGAAATGGTAGTGCTTAGTGCTTGTAATACCGCTTACGGAAAAGTCTACGCAGGGGAAGGGATTAGTTCTTTGGCACGTGCCTTTGCTTATGCGGGTTGCCCTACCGTTGTTTCTAGTTTATGGAATGCAGCGGATATTTCTACGAAAGAAATTTTAGTTGATTTTTATAAAAGTATTAAAACGGAAGACTCCAAAGATGTTGCCCTCCAAAAAGCTAAATTAACTTACTTAACGGATAATGGTCCAAGAAATGCCGATCCCGCCTTGTGGGCAAATATGATCGTTATTGGCGACAGTGAACCGCTTGATATTAATACTTCATCGTACTTGCTATGGGGAATACTGGCAGTAGTTTTGTTCTGCGGTTTATATTTTGGATATCGGTATCAGTCCGCTTAGCTTGCGCACGAATGTTGAAGACTGTATTTCTTGAAAGTTTATTTACTGCGACGAGATACCGAGTAAAGATTTAAGGGTAGGAATCAGTTTTTGCGCTCTTTCTTCTTGCAAAACGGAAGTCGTCATTTCGGCTTGTAATTCAATTTGTCCGCCTTTCGCCAATTGCAACATTTTTTGTCGCTCAGGGGCGGAAAATTCTGCAAACGTCCTGCGCAATAAAGGGAGTAAATCTTGTAACGTTTCCAAAGATAATTGCGTGACCCACTCATCTAAAATATTCCAAAGTTTAGGATTGTGAATCAACAATAAGCCACTTCCATGCAAAAAACCTTCTAACCAATTCGCAGCTTTATGAGTGTCGTTCCCCTGAGATAAAGCTAGTGACATTTGATTTGCAACTTCTGTTGTATCCAAAATCGCTTTGTCAAAAAGAATTCTGGTACAAGCACCACTGAGAATATTATTAACAGATTCCATTTGACTAATACTGCGCAAGGCTGTTAGCCATTGTTCATAATAGGAATCTTCGTCAAGTAAGTTAATAGCACGATTGGTTCTTTGTAACTGTTCAAAAACTTCCTTCGCCGCTTCTTCGTTAAGTCCTACGCAAGCATTGGGCAAACCAATACAAATTCGAGGAATTAGTTGCTGAATTAAAGTTTCCAATGCATCAAATGCCAAGTTTCTTGTACTACCGTAACGCATCGCACTAACGAGTGGTTCTAGCGTATCCATTAAGTGGAAAACGTCTTTGGAAAGTGCCGCAAGATTCGTTAATTTTTTTACCAAAGCATCAATCGCTTCGGGTAATTGTGCCTTAAGTGCAGCATCTACCAATTTACTGAGTTGAGCGAGCGAGCTTGTGTTTTTGCTGGTATCTACAATTTTATGAATCGCCGCTTGGTCAACGCGATTGCCCCACATTCCGGCTTCAATAATCCGAATAGCATAATCGGGACGCCAGTGCAATTTCCAAGATTCACTGAATCCTCCAGTATTATATTGTGACCCTTTTCTTAATGTGCCCCAAGGAATACCAAGGATGTTTAGACGATGAAGGAGATGACTAGCGAGTAGGTTTGTCTCTTTTCTTAAATCTAATTTTTTATCTGTTGCTTCTGCGGAGTGATAATCTTTACTTAAACGAGCGGTCTTAATGGTTTTCTCTAAATCTTGTTGTAATGGAATCAGCGGAATACTATCTGGAACTTTCCCAATACTATTCCCAATGATTAATTGTCGCTCAATCAATTCCATCTGCGTCGTATAGCCATCACAAAAAATGCTGACGGCGGCTTCGTATAATTCGTTAATTCCCGGCACTTGTAATTCCCGCAAAGTAGCCAGTGTCTCTGCTAATCGTACCGCTTCAATAACGTGCGCCGACGAAGCATCTAAATCTTCTTTTCGAAATAATCTGGCAACCTTGGTCATCCAACGAATCACAACTTCCTTTTTGTGACTAAATAGGAGTTCGTACCAAGCAGGAGAAAGTACGCCCGCACCGTAACCGCTCTGACGAGAAATTCGATCGTAGGTCCAAGGTACCCAAGTTGTTTTGGTATTTACTTTTTTGATGCCTTTCAACAAAGCATTATCCGTACTCGCTTTGAAAGCATCTAAATTGTGTAAAACGGGACTGTGCCAAGCCCCACAAACGATGGCAATATTTTGATAACCTTCCTTAATGGCTTTGCGCAAAGTTTTTCGCATAAAGGCTTCTCGCATTAATTCTCGGTCGGGCGTAGGTCGTTTCAATTCGTCGCGTAAACTGGTCATCAATTCGATGATCGCTGGAAAAATTTCTTCACTGTGTTCACTACGTTCAAAAGTAACCTCCCACCAGCGTTCGCTATCGGTGTAGCCTGCAATCTTGGCAATGTAACCGAGTGGATCGCGTAACAATCCCTTATTATCTTCCGCAGTTTCGCTTGGTTCTTTTTCTTCTAGTTCAATATTGAGTTGTGTGCGTTCCGCTTCCGCTTGTTGTACAGCGTAGTGATAAGCTTGCGGTTAATCCATAAAACGCGTTGGAATATTTTGCTTCAGTGCAAACTTAATAGCTTGCCACTCTGGAGAAAATTTGGCAAAAGGAAAATAAGCAGCTTGAGTCAAATCTTTAGGATTGTAGACCAGAATAGCCAAAGGGGGAATCATCCCTTCGTCGCCAATATTCTCAATGAGTTTGTCCGCACCAGGAGGCCCTTCCACCAATAATAAATCTGGTGGATTTTGTTGCAGTGCCTTCCTCAGACTTTTGGCTGATCCAGGACCGTGATGTCGTATGCCGTAAACGGTAAAACTCAAACTTATCTTTTTTAAATAGTATTCAAATAACTTTTGTGCGTTATTCCATTAAGTCTCGACAAGAACGATAAAGGTCTTGCCAGTCTTTTCTTTCTTTGACAACGGTTTCTAAATATTCCAACCAAACCATTTTATCTTGTACGGGATCTTTAACAATTGCTCCGGTGATACCCGCTGCGAGGTCATTTGCTTTTAATGCTCCGTCTCCAAAATGTGCCGCTAAGGCTTGTCCGTGATTCACAACGGAAATTGCTTCTGCGGTGCTGAGCGTACTGCTAGGAGATTTTAATTTCGTTCGACCATCCACCGTTTTACCACTACGTAATTCTCTAAATATCGTCACTAAACGTTGAATCTCTTGAATGGGAGCAGCGTCGACGGGAAGTGCTAAAGACTTACCAATTTTCTCAACTCTTGTTTGTACAATTTTAACTTCTTCTTCTAGGCTTGCTGGCAAAGGCAGGACGACAGTATTGAATCTTCTTCGCAGGGCGCTAGATAATTCATTCACTCCTTTGTCTCGGTCGTTGGCGGTGGCAATGACGTTGAATCCTTTTTTAGCTTGCGTCTCGATTCCTAACTCTGGTACAGGTAATATTTTTTCGGAGAGTAAAGTGATGAGTGTATCTTGAACGTCGGAAGGAATTCGGGTTAACTCTTCCACGCGCGCAATTTTCCCCAATTGCATCGCATTCATAATTGGGCTTGGCGTTAATGCTGCTTTTGATGGTCCTTCTGATAAAAGTTTCGCGTAATTCCATCCGTAGCGCATCGTGTCTTCATTCATCCCAGCCGTTCCTTGAATTAAGAAAGTGGAGTTTCCGCTGATGGCTGCGGACAAATGCTCTGAGACCCAAGTTTTAGCAGTACCGGGAATACCGATAAGTAATAGTGCACGATCGGTAGCGAGCGTAGATACGGCAATTTCAATTAACCGGCGACTACCAAAGTACTTCGCTTCAATTTCAGTTCCGTCGGGCAAGGTTCCCCCCATCAAATAAGTAACGACAGCCCACGGGGAAAGATTCCAGTTGGTCGGGCGTGCTTTTTCGTCCTGCGCGGCGATTGCTTTTAATTCGTGGGCATAAGCATCTTCTGCGTGTGGACGGAGTAATTGATCTTTATTTTTCATCGTCGTTATTTTTAAAGGCTAAAGCCATTTTTTTCCTGAAATTTACAATTCCTAGAAAACGTTCTACGGGTTCTACCCAACTGTGCCAATTGCGAGCTTGTTCTGGCCAATCTTGTGTAAAAAGTTTGTAGCGATCGGGATCAACCGCGTACTGAGCAACGGCGAGCACTTGCTTGTAGTGCCAGCCTCCCCAAGCATTATCTGATCGCAGAATCCATTCTTTTAAACTCTCCAAGAAGCACAAAGATAATTTATCTTCCCAAGGACGAACTTTATTTTGAAGTAATTTTGTCAAGAGGTCGTTCTCATCCGGTAGTAAACGTTGTTGCCCAAAAAGTAGGAGTGCCGTTTCGTTAAAAACATCGTCGGGTAGTACGGCAAAGAGTCGATCAAAAGAAAGCTGCGGTCGAAGATTTTGGTTTTTCTCTTGACTAATAAATTGCAAAATTGCTCGCATCCAATCGGTATCTTGATGTAAAATACTCGCTTCGATGACCGCTTCAAACAAAAGCGTGTTCCATTTGCTGCGTGCAAATAATTTTAAAGTATCAAGCTTATTTTTACCAAGTAAGTTTTTCCATTTCGAAGGTGGTAGCAAGCTTATCAATTGTCCGACTAATCCAGCTTTTGATCCACCGGTATACTGGTGTTGTCCAGTTTCAATGCCGTTCTCTTTAAAGAAAGGATCGTCTAGTTCGGGCAGCAGTAACTCTAGGGAATCTTTTTTCAATAAGTTCTTCTCAAACTGTAGTACGGTTTTAATCTTATCACCTATTCGCACATTAAACGCGGCACCGTCTATTCGAGCTAATAATTTAGCGGCAGCTCCGCGCAGCTCTTTCTTACGGTCTTTTAGGCTATCTTCTAGGAAGGTTTCGTCGCTCAGAGATAAATTATCTGTGAGGCAATTCAAAAAGAGGAGTCTAGTTCTAAAATCTTCTTTTGCCCACTGAGAGATCAGTAGGTTAACGGCTTTTTGAGGATTTTCTGATCTATATTTTTGAAAATAATTTACCCGCATCGCTTTAGTGCCTGTTTCCCAGTCTGTAGCTTGCGTTTCGATTTGTAAATAATGCCAGGCTGGGTTTTGTTGAATTAACCAATGTCCTTTTTGACCAATAACGGTTTGCAGTAACTTCCAGAGTTTTGCATTATTGCGACAGCGATGCAGTAAAACGGGGAGTTGTTCTGCGGGCAATACCATTTGGTAGCGCTGCATATGACCTAAAAATTCATTTAAAATTTCACCGTGATAATTGCTGTTTAGAATCATCGCAAGGTGCTGAATTGAATCTGCGTGGCAAAGTGGCGCCGTTTCTGGCGGACAAGGTGCTGGTAGTGCCGTTTGCCAAGTATCGAGTGGCTTTGCTACTTTTTGCATCGGTGCATAAAGCCCAACGGCGTCCATCACTATTTTAGCAGGATGTGCATCAGGGTCAATTCCCAAGGTAGTTAATGCTTTTAGCGTATTCTCAGAAAGCTTCGTACGATCTGTCCCAATAAGCGCCGTTTTGATCAAATCTTCCCAGATCATTTTCTTGACAAAGTATTAAAAGTATTATTTATTTTACAACAGATTTCCTAGTTGAAATTAAGCTTGTAGCTTAGCCAATTCCAAAGCGTTGAGTACTTCAAAAGCAGTTTCAGCCATCTTATTCCCTCGATTATCTAAAAGAGGGTTTACCTCTACAAACTCAATACAAGCTATTTTATTAGAATCAATTAATTGATTGATAATTTGGATGACTTCGTATTGGTCAAAGCCTTTAGGAACAGGCGTACCCGTTCCGTAAGAAATCAAGTCACAGTCGAGACTATCAACGTCAAATGAAATATAAATCAGATCACAGCTATTTAATTTTTTCAAGGCTTCGGTGACACAAGTATCGAGCCCACGATGGCGAACTTCTGCCACCTTATAGTTTTTGATACCATATTTTTCAATTTGCTTATCCTCCGGTTCTTCTGTATCGCGTACGCCAAAGAAGATAATATTTTCTGGCTTTACTTTCTGACCTGCTACGCCGAGGTTTTTCATTTCCTCCCATTGCTTACGCGTTTGTTCGCTAACTTGATTAACTTGAAAATCTAAATTATCGTCTGCGATGGCTGCTCCAAGTGGCATTCCATGAATATTGCCGGAAGGAGAAGTATAAGGAGAATGCAAATCAGCGTGGGCATCAATCCATACGACGCCTAAAGTCTTATCTGGGTAAGTAGCTTTGATCCCACTAATTGTACCGAGGGCAGAGGAGTGATCTCCAGATAAAACGAGTGGAAACCGATCCGCCTTTAAATTTTGCTGAAGGGAAGTACTCAATCTACTACATTGTTCTACCACGTGTACGATCCGTTTTGCAAAAGAGTTGGTTTTTTTATGATAAATAGATTCATTGCTGGTCGTTACATCTTCAGCGTCGTGTTCATTAAAGAAACTATTTGCTGCGTTGATGGCTGCTATTTCAATGGCATCAATGCCCATGTCAGATCCTCTCGTTCCAGCACCGATATCAGATCTATTTTTTATAATCTTAATTTTTTTCATTGGTTGTTTCATTTGGTTTTATGAAGTTTTGAATAACTTCTATGACAACTTTTTAACTTAGACTTTTACGAGTTGTTTAATTTTAATGCTAAAGAGGGCAAAAACTAAAGTCATAATTGGACTTAAATAATTAAAAATGGCGTAGAAGAAATACTCTGCCACCGAAACGCCCAAAACATCTGCTTGGTAAGCTCCGCAAGTATTCCAAGGAATCAAAACAGAAGTTACCGTACCACTATCTTCTAGGGTTCTACTCAAGTTCTCGGGAGCTAAGCCTTTATCTTCGTAAGCTTGCGCAAACATTTTTCCGGGAATCACAATGGCTAAGTATTGATCCGAGGCTGTGATATTAAGCGCTAAGCAACTAGCCACGGTACTAGAGAATAAACCGAAAACAGAGTCGGATAGTTGCAGTAAAGCTTTACTAATTCTAGCCAAACCACCGATTGCTTCCATCACACCTCCAAAGACCATCGCACTGATGATGAGCATAATGGTCCACTTCATTCCCCACACACCGCCACTACTAAATAAATCTTGTAGCGTTTCATTGTCAGAAGCAATAGTTGTATCCACAAAAATAGCATTGCTTAGTCCTTTAAAACCAGAGGAAAGATCAAGTGCTGTTCCTCCACCAAGCGTAGCAATAATCTCAGGTTGAAAAATTAAAGCAAAAACTGCCGCCGCCAAAACACCTGATAGTAAGGCAATAATGGGTTTCGTTTTTAATAAAATTAAGCCAATAACTAAAAGTGGTACGATAAACAATAAAGGGGTAATATTAAAGGTTTGTTTCAAAGATGCAAGAATATCTGAAATATCCGTCGCTCCGCCAGTATCAACGGTGAAACTGAGGAAGCTGAAAATAATGATGGTAATGATAATCGAAGGAACTGTTGTTAAAGACATATAACGAATGTGTGTAAACAAGTCTGTTCCAGCCATCGCTGGGGCTAAGTTGGTTGTATCGGATAAAGGAGACATCTTATCTCCAAAGTAAGCACCTGAAATTACCGCACCCGCAATCATCCCCGAAGGCATTCCAATCGCTTGCCCAATTCCAATGAGGGCAATACCAACAGTAGCAGAAGTAGTCCAAGAACTTCCCGTCGCTAGAGAAATAATTGCCGCAATAACTACCGTTGCTGGCAAAAAGATAGAAGGGCTTAAGATCTGCAACCCATAGTAAATCATGGTCGGAATAATACCACTGACCAACCAAGTTCCCGCGAGTGCCCCAACCAATAATAAAATGACGATTGGAACTAAGGTTTTGCTGAGGTTGTCTTTAATTTTGTCAAACATTTGCGTAAGGCTAATTTGATTGAAAAAACCAACGCCTCCAGCAATCACTGCCCCAACCAATAAAATATAATGGTTGGAGTATTCTCCCCACAATTCCCCGCCTTCAAAAAATATATTATAGGCTAGCATTCCAATTAATAGCACTACAGGCGTCAACGCTTCCCAGATACTGAGTTCTTTATTTTCTTCTATTTTATAGTCTGCCATACATTTTGATTTTGAAGTTGTTTAATAATTCAAAAACATTTTTAACGTTTTTAAACAACTTCTTTGAATAAATTCTTCGTTAGAATGACTTAATGTAGCCATTTAATGGGGTTTTAAAACCGCTCTAAGTTATAAAAAATCAACAAAGGACTTTTCTATATTTTCAAGAAGCTTTCAGAAAAGTTTGAATTTTGTATTTCATTTGGCAGCGCGTAAGGGTTGGTTGATGGGCTCGGGTAGGATTTTATAGCTTATAATCATCATAAAGTGCAAGAAAAGCGAAGTAATTCTTCCCTTTGATAAACGAACGAGGCTTTGGCAAGATTTTCGATCTATTGCTTTTAATTAAATATGTATGTACCTTGTAATTCTATCATGAAGACAGTGATTCAAATATTTGCCGTTTATCTTTTAGCACTATCGCTCATTCCTTGTAGCGACGGTGGTAGTGGTATTGTCGAGCTTACGAAGCACTTACTTCAGATAGAACATCAACACGTTGCTACACACCAACAGCATTCTAATAGTTGTGGCGATGATCAATGTGCTCCTTTTTGTGTTTGTACTTGTTGTACCTCCGTGGTTGATTTTCCCGTAGAGGCAAATTTTTTATTAGCGCCTTTAGCACCTACACCTGCAACAAAACCCAGCTTTTCTCCACAACTAAGCTTTACTGCTTTTACCGCCATCGTCTGGCAGCCTCCACAATTGTCTTAATCCTTATTTATTAGCAAATTTTTTATAGTCTACGATTTACGCTGTTTAGCTCTGCTTTGGAACTTTAATCGTGCGACTAGGTCTATGGACTACGGTATAGCTAGTGTCTTCATAATCCCGTAGTTGATCTTTCAAGGATTAAACAAAATTAAAATATGTTTGATAAAATAATTGCGTATTCCATTCAGCACAAGCTAGTTGTTGGACTGTTTATCGTTGCGTGGATGGCTTGGGGATTTTACTCTTTGCAGCAGTTACCCATTGATGCTATTCCTGATATTACGAATAATCAAGTTCAAGTGATTACGACTTCTCCCACTTTGGCGACGCAAGAAGTGGAACAATTTATTACAACACCAGTAGAATTAGCCTTACAAAATATCCAACAACTCGTAGAGATTCGGTCAATCTCTCGTTTTGGACTTTCAGTGGTGACGGTTGTTTTTGAGGATGACATGGATGTTTATCTCACCCGACAATTAGTGGGAGAGTACCTAAAAGAAGCAGCGGAAGAAATCCCTGATAATTTAGGGACGCCGGAGATGGCGCCGATCTCCACGGGCTTGGGAGAAATTTATCAGTATGTCGTTCGACCCGAAGAAGGATTCGAGGATCAATATTCTCCCACAGATTTACGGAGTATCCAAGACTGGATTGTCAAACGACAATTGTCGGGACTCGAAGGTGTCGTAGAAGTAAATACCCTCGGAGGTTTTTTAAAACAATACGAAGTAGCTATTAACCCAAACTTACTCAAGTCGATGAATATTAGCATCGAAGAAATTTTTCATGCTTTAGAACAGAGCAATGAGAATACGGGCGGTGCATACATCGAAAAAAATCCGAATAGCTATTACATTCGTAGTGATGGTATTATTAAATCTTTGAGTGATATCGAAAATATTGTCGTTACCGTACGCGGCAGTACTCCTGTTTTGATTAAAGATTTGGCAAAAGTACAATTTGGGAAAGCACCTCGCTACGGCGCCTTAACTCGGAATGGGAAAGAAGTCGTCGGAGGAACGGTAATGATGTTGAAAGGAGCAAACTCCGCTGCGGTGACGGAACGGATTAAAGAAAGAGTGGCGCAAATTCAGAAATCTTTACCGGAAGGAGTAATCATTGATCCTTACCTCGTCAGGGACAAGTTGATCTCTACCGCAATTGGTACTGTGCAAACCAATTTGCTGGAAGGTGGCTTGATCGTCATTTTTATTTTGGTGCTATTGTTAGGCAATTGGCGGGCTGGATTAATCGTCGCTTCGGTGATTCCGTTGTCGATGCTATTTGCCGTTTCCATGATGAATGTTTTAGGTATTTCGGCAAACTTGATGAGTCTAGGAGCAATTGATTTTGGTTTGATTGTAGATGGAGCAGTAATCATTGTAGAGGCAATTATTCATAGCCTAGGAATAAAGTTTGCGGGACAGCGCTTAAACCAAAAAGAAATGGATCAAGCTGTTTTAGCCTCATCCATGAAAATTAGAAATGCGGCCGCTTTTGGAGAGATTATTATCTTGATGGTTTACATTCCTATTTTAGCATTAGTAGGAATTGAAGGTACGATGTTTAAGCCAATGGCAATTACGGTAATGCTTGCTATTTGTGGCGCGCTTATCTTATCATTGACTTACGTTCCGATGATGGCTGCGCTGGTTTTAAATAAAAAGATTAGTAATAAAATTACCATTGCGGATCGGATCATCAATTTTTGTCAAGGATTGTATCAACCCGTTTTACGCTTAGCGCTAAAGTTTAAAATGGTTTTTGTACTTGCGACAATTGTTTTGTTTGGGTACAGTTTATTTGTTTTTAGTCGGATGGGAGGGGAGTTCATTCCTACGCTCGAAGAAGGTGATTTTGCACTGCATCAAATTTTGCCGCCAGGCAGTTCCCTCAGTCAAAGTGTTGCTATTTCTAAATTGATTCAAGAAAAGTTATTAACGGAATTTCCTGAAGTAGAAGACGTCGTTACTAAGATTGGTTCTGCGGAAATTCCTACGGATCCGATGTCCGTTGAAACGGGAGATGTGATGGTGATTATGAAACCAAAATCCGAATGGACTTCTGCTAAAACACGACCTGCCATGTTTGCGAAAATGGAAGAAAATCTTAAAGTGATTCCCGGAATTGCTTACGAATTTTCACAACCGATTCAAATGCGTTTCAACGAATTAATGACAGGCTCCAGAGCAGATATTGCCATTAAACTCTACGGACAAAATCTAGATCTTTTATATGAAAAAGCCAAATTTGCAGAAACGATTATTCGGAATATCCAAGGGGTTAGTACTACTAAGGTAGATCAAACACTGGGCATGCCGCAGATTGTCATTAATTTTAAATATGATAAAATGGCACAATATGGTTTGCAGGTCAAACAAGTCAATCAAGTTATTCGAACTGCCTTTGCTGGTGAAAAAGCGGGTGTCATTTATGAAGGGGAAAAGCGCTTTGATTTGGTAATTAGACTGAGCAAGGAGTATCGTGACAACCTTGACGATGTCCAGGATTTATATATCCCTTTAGCGGATGGAACTCAAATTCCTTTGGCTAGTGTTGCGGAAGTTGTACTGCGAGATGCACCAATGCAAATCTCAAGAGATAATACAAATCGAGGAATTGTAATCGGTGTTAATGTTGGAGATACGGACGTCCAGACTTTAGTGGAAAATATTCAAAAAGAGCTAGAAGCTAAAGTGGAATTACCGCCAGGTTATTACTTTACCTACGGCGGTCAATTCGAAAATTTGCAAGCGGCTAATGCTCGACTATTGATTGCTGTCCCCATTACGCTATTGCTCATTTTTATGTTGTTGTTTTTCACTTTTGGATCTTTCTCCCAAGCGCTTTTAATTTTCACGGCTATTCCCCTTTCGGCGATTGGTGGTATTTGGGCGTTGCAGTTGAGAGGAATGCCTTTTAGTATTTCTGCGGGTATTGGTTTTATCGCTTTATTTGGTGTCGCCGTTCTCAATGGAATTGTTTTAATTGGCTGCTTTAATCAGCTCAAAAAAGAAGGAAGGAAAGACGTTCAAAAACGAATTATAGAAGGAACCAAAATTCGCTTACGTCCTGTACTGATGACGGCGACGGTCGCTTCCTTGGGTTTTTTACCGATGGCCATTTCTATTTCCGGTGGTGCAGAGGTACAACGCCCTTTAGCAACGGTAGTGATCGGTGGATTGATCACAGCTACTTTTTTGACCTTAATTATTTTGCCAATTTTGTATAGTTGGTTAGTTACTTGGCAGGAGCGAAAGTTGCGTAGCACGAGTGCTATAAATGGTTTGTTGGTTTTACTTTTTTGTAGTTTGGGAAGTTTAAGTTTGTCCGCACAACCTAGAGCGATCAGCTTGGACGAAGCCCTTAGTCTTGTCTCAGAAAATCATCCTGCATTGCAAGGAGCGAATCTACGGGTACAACAAACTACAAGCTTGCAAAATTTGAAATATGCACCAGGCTTGACCGAAATTAATTATCAAGGAGATGGATTGTTTCGGGAGAATGATCAACAAGTCAATCAAATTGGAGTGGTACAAAATTTTCAAAATCCAGCGGTGTATCGTCAGCAAAATGCCTTGCAAAAAGAAAATCTGAAACAAGTACAACTTGGAAAACAACTCGTGGAAAAAGAGTTAAGGTTGCAGGTGCAAAAGTTGTTTTACAAATTGCAACATCGCAAAGCCCTTGTTCAGTTGTACAAAGATTTGATTGGAGACCAACAACAATATGTAACGATTGCTCAAGCACAAGTTAAAGCTGGAGAGGAAAACCAATTAGGATTATTGAGTATGGAAGCAGTCGCCACGGAATATCAACTTTTGTTGGAACAAACTGAACTCGAAATTGTCAACTTGGAAAAACGCTTTAGCTTACTCTTGAGCACAGAAGAAAGCCTAACCTCGGACGGGACACTACAGCTATTGACTTATGAAAACCAAGATACGATTCATACTTTATCGGCACAATTAGCAGCGCAAGAGATTCAACTCGAACGTGCGACCGTAGGCTTAATGAAAGCGTCTCTTAAACCAGACTTCAATCTTGGTTATGCTTTACAACAGTTTGTAGATGGTGGTTGGTTAAGTGGCTTACAAGTAGGAGTGAAAATTTCTCTGTTCAATCAGCCAGTGAAGCAAAAAATTCAAGCACAAGAGTTGCAAGCTTCCATCGCAGCAGCGAATTATGCTCGTGAAAAATTAGCCAACCAAGAACAGTTGTTGGTCTACGAAAATATTATCAAACGCTATGCGAAGGGCATTGCTTATTATCAAAATCAGCTTACAAAGGTTAATCCTGAAATGGAACGTATCGCTCAACTCAATTATGCCGCCGGCAATCTTTCCTATTTAGAATTACAAAATACATTGCAACGGATTGCTAGCCATCAGAAACAATATTTGGAACAAGTATTTGCTCATAACGAAGCGGTACTCCATTACCAATTTTTGTCAAATCCATAAAAAATAAAACATGAAATATATAAATTATATCACTAGTCTAAGTTTATTGATAGGAATATTAATGCTCACCGCTTGCGCACATGATCATTGTCAAGAGGCGGGCGGTAGTCACGACCACGAGCATAGTTCGCACACGCATAATACAAATGCCCACGCACACGACGACGGTCATAGTCACGGAGAAGGAGAACACACAGATGGAGAAATCTTTTTGACGCAAGCGCAAATGAAAACGGTGAGTTTGCAGTTTGGTGATTTCTCTAATCGTAAAATTAATGACTTCGTGCGCGCTACAGGAACCTTAGGCTTGCCCTCTAATGCTTATGCTTCGATTAGTGCGAAAGCAAGTGGTTTCATTAAGGGCAACAAAAAATATGTGGAAGGAAGTTATGTAAAAGCAGGTGTTACCGTGGCGTATTTAGAAAGTGCAGATTTTATTAAAACGCAACAAGCGTATTTAGAAGTGAAAGCGGCGTTAGTATTTCTGCGACAAGAGTTGGCGCGACAAGAAGCACTCGTCGCAGCAAACGCAGGAGTACTCAAAAATGTCCAAAAATTATCCGCAGAACTTAATGTCAAAACAGCAACCTTAAAAGGAATCGCGAGGCAGTTGAGCTACCTTGGCATTAAAGAAGAAAATATTGAGCCTGATAATATTATTGCCAGTATCCCCATCACCGCACCAATGTCAGGTTACATTACTTCAATTGAAATGCACAATGGAATGTACGTAGAGCCTACCAAGGAATTATTAGAAATTGTAAACGAAACGCATTTACACTTAGAACTAGATGTTTTTGAAAAAGATATTGCGAACGTCAAAGAAAAACAAAAAATTAGTTACCAAGTTCCTGCCCTAGGGCGTACGGTCTATGCGGGTGAGATCAACGTAATTGGAAAAGAGTTTGATGCAACCAATAAAACAGTACGGATTCATGGACATTTGGAAAAAGAGCGTCCGCGGTTTATTAAGGACTTGTACATTGAAGCTAAAATCTGGCTGAACGATCAAACGGCACAAGCCTTACCAGAGAAAGCTGTGATTAAAGATGGCGCTTCGTCTTATATCTACGTGGCTAAAGTGGAAGCTGCAGAGGAGGAAACTCAATTTATGCCGATTAAAGTTTTACCTAAGCTAACAGAAGGTGGTTACACGATGGTTGATCTCATTGATCCAATTCCTGACGGGATGAAAATCGTAACAGAAGGTGCTTATTTTGTTTATGCACAATCAAAAGCGGGAGAATTAACGCACACGCATTAAGCCACAAGTAAATTTTTAATTAAAAAAGTAGTAATGCTGAATGGGGAAAAGCCCCTGAAGGGTTAAGTAGTTTTTAATTTCTATTTGATCTTCAGGATTTGCTACGGCAACGATTAATTGTGGTTGTGTCGCTTCGGCAAGTACTTCAAAGTTACGAAGCAATACATCGTAGATATGTTTACCCGTTTTTTGTGGATTATTGCTAACCCAATGAAAAGGAATACCTTGCGCTTGCAACAATTTAGCTAAGTATTTACCTTTTCTGCCCGCGCCCCACAAAAATAATGGTCGTGCGGCATTGTACTCCAATTGTAAAAAGTATCGAATTTTAAGATCAAGGAATTGTGGTTTTGCATAACGCTCGTCGGTACGAGAGGTGCGGGTAGGGTAATCTCGCCAAAAGTGTAGCACTTTGGGAACGCTAACGACCTTCAAGCCTTGTGCGTAAAAGCGAAAACAAAGATCATAATCTTCTGGGTAGTCATTCGGGATGAAGGCAGCGCAAGCAAGCAAGTCTTGCCGATAAACCATCCACGAGGGAGAAGGAATGACGCATTCTTTATAAATTTCTGTAAAATTAGTTGCTTCCAAACTGAGTCGATTCAACCAGTCTTGGTATTTTTGGTAGCCATTACCTAACGCAGTCGCCGAAAAATATTTGACTAAATTGGTGCAAACGTGTCCAGGACCTGCGGCTGTTAAAGTTTGTCGCAACTGTGCTAATTTATCGGTTGCCATTAAATCGTCCGCATCCATTCGAGTAATGAGCTTGCCTTGAGCTTTTGCAAAAGCGAGCCGAAGTGCAGGAATAATTCCTTTTTCTCGGGTGCTAAAAAACTGAATGCGGGCATCTTTTTTGGCAAAAGCTTGCAAAATTTCCAAAGAACGATCGGTTGATTGATCATTAATGGCAATTAATTCCCAGTGGCGATCACTTTGGTCTAAAATGGACTGAAGGCAATCAGAAAGGTAGTTTTCTGCGTTAAAAACGGGTAAAAGGATGCTGATCAAAGTAAAAAAATTGGTCTGAAATAGATGAAAATATAGGTGATGTTAAAGAAACAAATTTATAAAATGCAGTAAACGCTATAAAAACTTAGTTTTCAGACCAAATTTTCTTTTGTTTGTCCAGTTAAACTTGTATCTTTGCAGCGTTTTTTAGCGAACAAATATAAAATCAAAAAAAATCAACGATAAATTATGGCAAATATAGGTCGTGTAAAACAAATTATTGGTCCAGTGGTAGATGTAAGTTTTTCTGGTCCTGATTCAACGATACCAGATATCCTTAATGCATTGGTTATTAAGCGAGAAGGTAGCAGTGATTTAGTACTCGAATGTCAACGTCACCTTGGAGAAGATAGTGTTCGTGCGATTGCTATGGATTCTACGGATGGTTTGATGAGAGGAGTAGAGGTAGTAGACACTGGAAAGCAAATTGCAATGCCAGTTGGTAATGAAATCAAAGGTCGCCTTTTCAACGTAATTGGTGAAACTATTGATGGAATTGGTGAAATTAAGAAAGGGGACAATGCTTCTCCGATTCACCGTAAGCCACCTTTATATGAAAATTTATCTACGGAATCAGAGATTCTACTTACAGGTATCAAAGTAATCGATTTGATCGAGCCTTACCAGAAGGGAGGAAAGATTGGATTGTTTGGTGGTGCCGGTGTAGGTAAAACCGTATTGATCCAAGAATTGATTAATAATATTGCCAAAGGATACGATGGTATTTCTGTATTCGCAGGTGTAGGAGAGCGTACGAGAGAGGGGAATGATTTATTGCGGGAGATGTTAGAAGCAGGGATCATCAACTACGGTGACGAATTTATGCACTCCATGGAAGAAGGTGGATGGGATTTAAGTAAAGTGTCCAAAAAAGCACTTGAAACTTCCAAAGCAACTTTCGTATTCGGTCAAATGAATGAGCCTCCTGGGGCGAGAGCAAGAGTAGCATTGTCTGGATTGACAATGGCAGAGTACTACCGTGATGGGGATTTAGATGATCCAACGGGTGGTAGAGATATCTTATTCTTTATTGATAATATCTTCCGATTTACACAAGCGGGTTCTGAAGTATCAGCTTTACTTGGACGGATGCCTTCAGCAGTAGGATACCAGCCGACCTTAGCCTCAGAAATGGGATTAATGCAGGAACGGATTACGTCTACTAAAAGAGGATCAATTACTTCTGTACAAGCAGTATATGTACCTGCGGATGATTTAACGGATCCAGCACCAGCAACAACGTTTGCTCACTTGGATGCTACTACGGTACTTAGTCGTAAGATTGCTTCTTTAGGTATTTATCCTACGGTAGATCCATTGGATTCTACTTCAAGAATCCTCGATCCAAAAATTATTGGAGAAGAGCATTATAATACGGCAGAAAGAGTAAAAAATATCCTTCAACGATACAACGAATTGCAAGATATCATCGCCATTCTAGGAATGGAAGAATTATCTGACGAAGACAAAGAAATTGTAAGTCGTGCACGACGAGTACAAAGGTTCTTATCTCAGCCTTTCCACGTAGCAGAGCAGTTTACTGGACTAAAAGGAGTATTAGTACCTTTGGATGAGACGATTCGCGGATTCAATATGATTATGGATGGGGAAGTAGATCAGTATCCTGAAGCTGCCTTTAACTTAGTTGGAAATATCGAACAAGCGATCGAAAAAGGTAAAAAGTTACTCGCTGAAGCTGAAGCTTAATTTTTTTTACATTTTTCACCACAAAAATATTCGAAATGGATATAGCCGTGTTAACACCAGATAAAGAAATATTCAGCGGAGAAATTACTTCCGTAAAGGTACCTGGCGTCAGTGGACAGTTTGAAATTTTGTCTAATCACGCTCCTCTAGTATCGGCCTTGACAGAAGGAGAAGTTCGCATCTTAAAGAAAGATGGTCAAAAAATGAACTTCACCATCGAAAAAGGTTTTCTAGAAGTACTGAATAATAGTGTTTCTCTACTAGTACAAGGTCTAAAAGAATAACAACCCTCACCAAAGCAGGTTTGTACAAATAAAAAAGAGGCTGACTCCACGGAGACAGCCTCTTTTTCTATGCTTAGTCAGCAAATATTACTTTCTTGCAAAGCGTACTAAGAACTCAACACCGTTGCGTGCATCAACTCTTCAATAGCTTCCACTTCTATCGGAATTTCTTGCATTAAATTGAAAGGTTGAGTATCCGTTACTAGAATATCATCCTCCAAACGAATCCCTAAGTTTTCTTCCGGAATATAAATACCTGGTTCTACGGTAAAAACCATGCCCGCTAAAATAGGATCGTAGCGATTTCCCAAATCATGTACATCCAAGCCTAGGTGGTGAGAAGTACCATGCATAAAATATTTTTTGTAAATCGGAACGGCAGGGTTTTGATTTTTAATGTCGGTTCGATCAATTAATTTCAAATCAATCAACTCACTTTCCATCAACTTACCTACTTCTTTGTGGTAATCTTCAATTAATGTGCCTGGCACTAACATTTGTATAGCTGCTTTCATGACACGTAAAACTGCATTATAAACTGCTCGTTGGCGAGGTGTAAATTGACCATTGACTGGAATGGAACGGCTTAAATCGGCCGCATAATTGGCATATTCTGCTCCAAAATCCATCAATAAGACATCACCATCTTTGCAGGTCGTATTGTTTTCCGTATAATGTAAAACACAAGCATTTTTTCCGCTAGCAATAATCGGTGAATACGCGTGACCATTAGCTCGGTTGCGAATAAATTCGTGAATGATTTCTGCTTCTACCTCGTATTCTGTCACGCCGGGTTTGACAAATTCTAAGACTCGTCGAAAAGCTTTATTGGTAATACCACAAGCTTCTGACATTAGCTCTATCTCGTGCCGCGATTTAATCATCGCCATCTTTTTGAAAATGGGCTGCGCGCGGTAGAACTGATGAAAAGGGTAACGGGCTTGAATGGCTTTACCTACTCTAACATTTCTCGATTCAACGGGCGAAGCGAAACGGTCGTTCTCATTGGAATTAAGATAAACGCCCTTAGCGAGAAGGATTAATTCGTTGAGAATGACGTCCATATCCTTTAGCCAATATATCTTTTTGATGCCCGAAGCGGCAATGGCTTCTTGTTTGGTATACTTATGACCATCCCAAACGGCAATGTGCTCATTGGTTTCCTTGATAAAAGCAATTTCCTTGCAATCTTCTTTTGCACAATCAGGAAAGAGTACGACTACCGTATCTTCTTGGTCTAAACCACTTAAGTGAAAAAGGTCGGAGTTTTGTCGGAAAGTAAAGAATTGATCCCCATTACGAGGCATCTGGTCATTAGATTGGAAGATGGCAATTGAATTTGCCTTCATTTTACGCGCAAAGCGAGCCCGGTTGAGCTTGAAAAGCTCCGGGTTAATCGGTCTATATTTCATGTGTAGTTATTTGCTCATGTGAAATGGCAATCTATTACTAATAAATAAATATTTAAATAATAAATGTATTGCCGATGGGATTAAAGTAAAGACTTATTTTTGTAAAAAGCAAGTTTTAACGAATGATGTTTTATTTACTTACTTAAATAAAAGATATATTGTCTGCTGATCAACAATCCCTGAGCGCAACCTTGTAAAGACTTAAAGTTGTTGATCTACCTCTTCAAGTATGTTTTCTTCGTATTTATCAAACCATTTTGCAAGTTGAGTTCGTGCTTGTTTACGGACGTCTTTATTGACAAATCCAGCAATGGTCACCAAGCCAAAGCTAAGCACCCCGACATCGTCTGTATAGCCAAGAAAAGGCGTCAAATCGGGGATCGCATCGATAGGGGCAAGAAAATAACCCAAGGTTCCAAGAATAATATTTTTTGCCCAAAGTGGTGTTTCTTTCCGTCGGTAGGCATAATAAAGCAACAAAGCAGAATAAACGGTCTTAACACCGGCCTGGGTGGCAAAGTTTTTTAGCTTTTTCCAAAGTCGATTTTCGGAAAACTTCTCCGTATATTTTTCAAAAGGATTCTTCATGATATCTTTTTATAGTTTAACGATAATCGCTTCATTAGATTACCTCAAGCGTAAGTACAAGCTCCAAAAAATAGTCGAAAATGTAAAATTATTAAGATGTTTCTCTTTAAAAAATCGATGAATTTATGCTAGAAGTTGTTTTAAAATAGGAAATTTATTGCGGCTTCACACCAAAAATTAAAAACCTAGCATCTTTTCTTATATATGCAACGCTTGATTTGCAAACTACCGCAAGAAAGCAATGCTACTACTATTTCTACTTCAATGATTTTATTGAAGTTGTTTTAAACTAGCTAGATGATTTATTTGCAAGCCATTGATTTCCAATATTTCAGCTAATTTTTTTCCCCGTAGCGATGGCTACGAAAAAAAAATGGAACTTCCTCTTGAAAACTAAGCGCTTACAACTAATTTCAACCCCCATTTTAAAACAACTTCATTATTATAAAGTCGTTTCCTGCCAATAAAGTTTAATTGTTTGTGTCACCTGTTCGGTTACACCATCATGAGCTATGATTTATTTCGCTATTATCAATCAAACTTTATTCCTATGCTTTTAAACAAAATTCGTCGCCGCTTAGAAAATTCGGTCAATGCGGGTTCTATGGCAGACATTGCCTTTTTACTACTTATCTTTTTCTTAGTTACTACTACAATTGTGGTCGATAAAGGAATCAGAGTGAAATTACCAGTCTACGATCCTGATCCTGCGCCGCAACCTCCTGCCAAGAATATCCTTTCGGTAAAGGTAAACCTAAATAATCAATTATTGGTAGAAGGCGCCCCTACACGAATTGATCAACTCAAAGTAGTGACGAAGTCTTTTATTATGAATCCTCTCCGCAAAAAGGATTTACCTTCGAAGCCTACTAAAGCAATTATCTCTTTACAAAATGATCGAGCGACTACCTATGAGACTTATCTGGCAGTCTATAATGAATTGAAAGCAGCGTACAATGAACTGTGGGACGAGCAAGCATTCAAACAATTTGGAAAAACTTACGAAGCCTTGCCCAAAGCAGGGAAAAAATTAGTGCGGGCAACAATTCCATTGGTTATTTCAGAAGCAGAACCAACGGACTTAGCACAGTAACTACTGCTGGATTATTCTAGCCTCAATAAAAATAAAATCATACATAGCATTTTTCGCACAATATGCTTTACGCTTTATTTTAAACAACTTCAATCAGTGACTTGCGGTGTTACCGATAGGTCACTGATTAAATTTTTTAACTCATAGAAAATTATGCTTAGAACTAAAAAACGAATTCAACCGGTAATCAATACGAATGCTTTGCCAGACATTATTTTTATGTTGCTCTTCTTTTTTATGGTCGTGACGGTGATGCGGAAAAACCCCATGCTTTTAAAAATAAAGATTCCGACGGCAAGTGAATCTAGCAAACTGGAAAATCGATCTTTGGTAAACCATATTTATATTGGACCACCGCTTAATCCGCAGCATACTGTAAAAAATGCGATTCAAATTCAAGATGCTTTTGTATCGGAAAATAATTTACAACAAGCCATTCGCAAAGTAATTGCAAACAAGGCAGCGCGTACAGAAGTCTTTCTTAGCACTGCACTGAAAGTTGATGAAAATGTTGAAATGGGCATAGTAAACGACGTGAAAATGGCCCTTCGTAAAGAAGGTCAACTCCAATTAAGCTACCTCGCTACAAGACCACTGCTGGCAGAATAAACTCAGTATGATGTACCTAGTGTAGTAAGCACTAAAGCTATGAAAATGAGAAAGCCACTATCCCTTTAAGGACAGTGGCTTTTCTATATTAAAACTAAACATTGCCGAGGAAAAGGATCATAGCTTAAAAGTTGATCCGATAAATTTATGCACTGTGTAAGTAGTTTGTTTTTTTAACTGTTTCTTCAGCATTGAGCTGTTCGAAAGTATATCCCAATGCGGAAAAATGTGCTAAGACTTTAGGCAAAACATAACTTAACTTTTTACTGGCCTTGATGCTATCATGAAAGACAATAATAGAACCAGGCTTTGCTTTCGAAATTACGTTATGGAAACATTGTTCGCGAGAAATTTTTGGATCAAAATCTCCACTCAATACATCCCACATAATGATGCGATAGTGCCGTTGTAAAAACTGAGCTTGCTTTGGCATCAAGCGACCATAAGGCGGACGGAAGAGAGTAGAATTAACTAAGCGCGCGCAATGTCTGATGTTATGAAAATAAGGAATGTTTTCTGTAGACCATCCATTGAGATGATTGAAGGTATGGTTACCGACAGAATGTCCAGCATCCAAAACTGCTTGAAAAACTTCGGGATGTTTTTGAACATTATCTCCAACACAAAAGAAAGTTGCTTTAGCATGGTAAGCTGCTAAATGTTTCAAAACCATGGGAGTTACTTCTGGTATTGGACCGTCGTCAAAACTTAAGTACAAAACTTTTTCTTTGGTTGGAATCCGCCAAGTGAAGTTGGGAAATAAATTTTGAATAAATTTAGGTGTTTTTACTAAGTACATGACTGTGGGACTAAATAAGCGTTAGTTAAGTTTTTCAGCTTTTTATTTTATAGATCATTGAGCAAAGCTGCAAGGTATTTCGTAACAAAGGAAATATTCGCAGGATATCCGTCAAAAATACTTATAAGCTCTTTTTATTTCTTTAAATTTGACGGCTCGTAGAACAATTGGAACTTCCTTTGAGTTTTCAGTTGTTAATAGAACGATTTACAAGCCAAATTTGCTGCTTGTTCAACAAACTTTTATCTAGCTAAAATTAATAATTAATACCAATGACAAATATTAGAGTTCGATTTGCACCAAGTCCTACCGGAGCGTTACACATTGGAGGTGTGCGGACAGCACTTTATAATTATCTGCTCGCCAAAAAAATGGGTGGTACTTTTATTTTAAGAATAGAAGATACGGACCAAACTCGTTATGTAGCGGGTGCAGAAAAATATATCTTAGAAGCGTTGAAATGGTGTAATATTTCACCAGATGAAGGTCCTGGGATTGGAGGAGATTATGGTCCATACCGACAATCGGAAAGAAAAGGTTTGTATCAAAAATATGCAGAAAAATTACTCGCAGATGGGAATGCATATTACGCTTTTGATACGCCGGAAGCACTCGATGAAAAACGGGCAGCGATGGAAGCGGAGAAGGGTGTTTTTCGTTATGATGGTTCTACTCGCATGGACATGGTAAACAGTTTAACGTTATCCGCCGCAGAAGTGCAGCAACGTTTGGAGAGTGGCGCTGGTTATACCATTCGTTTGAAAGTTCCAAGAGAAGAGCAAGTGCAGGTAAATGATTTAATTCGAGGTACGGTAACTTTTCAGAGTAACGAATTAGATGATAAAATTATGTTGAAAAGTGATGGTATGCCAACCTATCATTTAGCTAATATTGTTGACGATCACTTGATGGAAATTAGCCACGTTATTCGTGGAGAAGAATGGTTGCCGAGTACCGCGCATCACGTCTTGTTGTATCGTTACTTAGGTTGGGAAAATGAGATGCCAAAGTTTGCGCACTTGCCTTTGATTTTGAAGCCTAGTGGCAAAGGAAAGTTGAGTAAGCGAGATGGTGATAAACTCGGCATGCCCGTTTTTCCAATTGGATGGGAGGCGGAAAAGGCAGAAGATTCTTTTCGAGGGTTTAGAGAATATGGTTTCGATCCTAAAGCTGTGCTCAACTTTTTAGCATTTTTGGGTTGGAATCCAGGAACGGAGCAAGAGATTTTTTCTTTGGAAGAATTGGCCGCAGCATTTTCAATTGATAAGATTGGAAAATCAGGAGCCCGCTTTGATTACCAAAAAGCACAATGGTTCAACCAGCAATATATCATTGCAGCGGAAGATCAAACGTTGGCAACAATGTTACGCAATGACTTTGGTGATCAACTTGCAGATGTTAGTGATGATTTTTTAGCAAGCTTTTGTGGGCTTCTTAAAGAACGGGTTACTTTTACAACTGATTTCCTAGAAATGGGATACTACTTTTTCGGACCAGTTAAAAGTTACGAAGAAAAACCAATTCGCAAAAAGTGGAAGCTAGAGCGTCGTCCTACCTTTGATGTCTTGACGGCAGAGATCGAAGCCATTAATGATTTTACCGCAGAAAATTTAGAAACGGTGGTTAAAAACTTTATTGCGGCGAAAGAACTAAAATTTGGAGAAGTATTTCCAATGCTAAGAATTGCCTTGACGGGAACTATGAGCGGTCCTGATTTGTTTAAAATGGCAGCACTCCTTGGCAAAGCAACTATTTTGGAACGTTTGACGTCAGGATATAATCATTTTGATCAAGTTAAAGCTGCTGCAAGTAATTAGGATTAATCGTTTTTTCTAAATTCTAAATTCTAAATAATAATGCTTAACTCATTTTTAAATTAAGAAAGTCATGGCTAAGAAAAATAAAAAGACACCAGAGGTTCACAAAGACTTAAGTGGCTTTGATATTAAGATTAACGAATTTGGAGAAATTACTTCTAATTTCGGTATTGATAAAATCAATGCTTTTTTAGACAAAAACGTGGTAGATAAAAAACTAGCAGAGCAACAAGATGATAAAATGGATGCTACCGAAGAAGAATAACAGCGCCGATCAATCATTGATTATCACATAATAATGATTTTTAATAAGCTCTAATTAAAGAAATATATAAATTATTTAAACTTTTATTTTATAAGTGCGTAGAAACAAGTGTTCTAGGCACTTTTTTTGTTGTAGGACAGTATCCTTAAAAAGGTAAAGACCTTTTTTAAAAATGATAATGATTCAAAATAGCAAGGTAAGGAATATAATAGTTTATCCTTCTTGTTAATAATTTTTCTAGTATTTGTTGTGTAAGATGTTGACTATCAGTTGATAGTTTTTTTTGCGCAAAAGATATGCATCCCAAAACTAATTCAGTCGGATTCTAAAAAGCATCGTTTTTGCGATGAGATTCGTTGAGAGGAGTAGTTATTTACTTTTGTTGGACTCACAAAAATTACGCAAATTTTTTAAAAAAAAGAAGAAGATAGTTGCTCAAAACAGAACAAAAGAGCCATTAAATTCAACTTTTTTATTAGTGATTACATAAAAGTGCTATATTTGTCGAACTAGTATCAAAAGGTACTTATCTTAAAAACCGGTATAATTGATGACTACTCCCAAGAACTATTCAATTCTTACAGTAAAATGTAAGGACTACGGCCATAGTGGTTATGTAGCTGATTCTTCTGTTGAAGCAATCCCTACTTGGCACTTTCCTATTGCCCCTTCGCATAGTTTCTCTTCTAAAACGAATCACACTTTTTTTCTTGCTTTAGTTTTTTCTTCCTTGGGATCGCCAGTGCTTTTCTCCGTTCGAGAGCGTTTGTTAGCAACGTTATTTTCAATGACCTATCTGTTTTATTTTAACCTAGATACATTTCGTGGCATTACCAACTTATCTATAAATCAAACCACTAACAAATTACTGATTTAAAAAAATACGCATGAAAAACCGATTACAAAGAGCAACTTGGCTTACCCTATTGGTACTCACCTGCCTATTTGGTGTTCAAAAAAATCTTACTGCTCAGGACTTTATTTTCAATTATACTGGACCTGACGTAATTACAATGGATAACCAATGTAAAGCCATTCTTAATTGGGGTATGTTTACACCCACGGTGTCTCCAGCACATCCGATGGATGGACAAGCGATTACCTTTTTTGATATTGATAATATTACTGGTGGATACAGTGTCAATGACACGATTCCCGTTGGTCAAGTAGTCGATATTACTTATCTCGCCTTGGATAATCAAGGGAATGATTCTACGTTTACTTTTACAATTAATTTTGTAGACGATATGGATCCTGAATTTGATTTAGCTTCCATGCCCGCAGACGCGTCCTACGCTTGTATGGCAAATGTACCAATGGCACCCAACGTCTCAACCTTAGTCGCAACGGATAATTGTCCACCTTTCGGAGGAACTTCCAATGGGGTTACAATTACCTACGATGGAGAAACAACTCCTCCAACGGCTTGCAACGGAGGAACATTTACCAGAACTTGGACCGTGACGGATGGCGCGAATAATACAAGTCAATATACTCAAACGATTACGATAGATGGAGATTCTACCCCTCCTACCATTACTGGAAATCCAATGGGCGCAACGGAAGATTGTGCAACAGCAGATTACGTAACTTGGTTGGCAGCACAACGTGCCGCATTTACAGCCGTTGATAATGGTTGTGGTCTTGCCGCGCTTACAGATGATGCTCCAGCTACCATTAATACAAATTGCGAAACGGTTGATGTAGTCTTTACGGCAACAGATCAGTGTGGTTTGATGAGTTCCGTTACGGTTACTTATACCGTTGAAGATAATAATGATCCAGTAATTACACCTCCAGCTACCACTTCTGTAACGATTCAATGTACTGGTGTTCCTTCTGATCCCATGACACAAATCATGAATTATGCACAGGATAATTTAACCGTTACCGATAATTGTGGAATGGTTACTTGGTCAAACGACTTTACAAGCTTGAGTGGAGGTTGTGGTGGTAATACCGGCACGGCTTCAGTTACTTACACCGCTTCGGATGGTTGTGGTAATACGGATGACGTAACGATCAACTTTACGGTGGATGATTCAAACTCTCCTAATATTATTATGGGAGCAGTAGATACGATTGTCATTTGTGATGGTACTGGAAATATAACAGAATTAACAACTTGGCTAAATAATAGAGCAGGTTCTGTTGCAACGGATATCTGCACACCTACGGGTGACATTACGGCAAGTCTACAATTAACAACGGGGGTTCCTACCACGCCAGCTGCGATTCAAAATGCTTTGCAAACGCAATTAGCAAATGGTTGTGGTGCACTAGTTACAGTAAGATTTGCTTACGCAGATGCTTGCGGTAATACGTCTACCTCAGATGCAGATTTTGAAGTTATTGATAATACAGCTCCTATTTGGACGGTGCAAGCTCAAGATATTACGGTGGAGTGCGATGGTACGACCGATCCTAATGGAGAGATTGCCGCTTGGTTAATGAATAACGGTGGTGGAACGGTTGATGATGAATGTAGTAATGTATCTATTTCAAATAATTATGCTGGTTTGACAACGGCAGGTTGTAGTCCTGCAACGGGAAGTGCCATGGTCGTTTTTACGGCAATGGATCAATGCAACAATATCGTAGTTGATAGTGCTATGGTTACTGTAGACGATACTACTCCTGCTACACTTGGAAATATTCCTGTAGCAGTAACGATCAATTGTGGGGATGCTGTTCCTGGTGACCCAGGAAATATTACGGCGATGGATGCGTGCGAAGGTGATCTTTCTGGTATGGTAAGTTTTAATCAAGGTGCATTAGTTGTTGGTGCTTGTCCGAATACCGGAACGATTACCAATACTTGGACGGTAACAGATGCTTGTGGCAATCCAGCACAAGCCACTCAAGTAATTACCGTTGAAGATAATATGGGCGCTATGTTTACAGGCGTTCCAATGGCCGTTAACGTAGAATGTGGCGATCCTGTACCGGGAGATGCTGGAACAGTAGTCGCGACGGATGTTTGTCAAGGAGATATTACAGCAGATATTGTTTTTGCACAAAGTACTTTAGATAATACGGGTGCTTGTCCAAATACGGGAACGATTACTAATACGTGGACGGTAACGGATGCTTGTGGTAATACAACGATGACTTCTCAATTAATTACCATTACAGATAATACAGATCCCGTAATTACAATGGGGGCTGCTAATATGATGGTAGAATGTGATGGCTCAGGGAATACAACCGAACTCAATGCTTGGTTAAATAATAATGGTGGTGCAATGGCAACCGATAATTGCAACATGGTTACTTGGACGAATATGTTGATTGGAATGAATCCATCTTGTAATGGAACGATCAATACCTTTACTTATGAGTTTGTCGCAATGGATGAATGTGGTAATGATATGAGCACTACTTCTGCCGATTTCATTATCATGGATACGACTGCTCCAACAATTTCTACGATGGCTACTGACATTACCGTAGAATGTGAAGATCCAAATGGTATTTCTTTAATGGATTGGGCAGCGACACACGGTGGTGCGATCGCAACGGACAATTGTACAACGATTGATGATACACATTGGTCATTCGTCGCAAGTCCTCCCGTACAAGGTTGTTTAAATACTTTTACCCAAACGGTAGTTTTTACCGTTACGGATGAATGCGGTCTTTCTGCTTCAACAACCGCAAATTATGTTTTACAAGATAAAATTTCTCCACAAATTTTTCCGACGTCTTCTAATAAGACCGAAGAATGTGATGGGGTAGATGATATAAATTCTCTTTTGGCTTGGATTGATAGTCAAGGTGGCGCGATGGCAACAGATGGTTGTAGCATGGCTCAATGGATAGATTTTGATTACGTTACTTCGGATGGCGACATGGCTACGAATGTTGTTTTTGGTGATCTTAATAATTATCCACTCGTTACGCCCAACGATTGTAATTGGAGTATCGTAGTTACTTTTAGAGTAGAAGACGATTGTGATAATTCTTCCACGACAACTTCTACCTTCTTTATTTCGGATACAACAGATCCTACTATTTTTGCGGCACCAGCAGACGTTACGGTCGAGTGCAATAATGTTCCTGGAGAAACGATTCTTCCGGCAACGGATAATTGCGATGCTTTCGTTTTTGTTGGGCTAGAAGCAGATACAACTTTAGGAAACTGTCCGGGCAACTACGTCGTAATGAGACGTTGGATTGCAGTTGATGATTGTGATAATCGAGATACGGTTTCACAAACGATTACGGTACAAGATCTTACTGCTCCAATCTTAGCTAACGTTCCTAGTGACCTTACGATTTCTTGTGACTCGGTTCCTATGGCTTCAAATATGGTTACGGCAACGGATAATTGTGATGCTGCTCCAATGGTTACTTTTAATGAAAGTTCAACGCAAACGACTACGGGGGCTTGTTCTGACTTTAATTATGTAATCTCAAGAACTTGGACGGCAACGGATAATTGTGGAAATAATGTAATGTCGACGCAAATTATTACGGTAGAAGATAAAAAGGATCCGACCTTTACGGTACCGGGACCAGCTACCGTTGATTGTGATGAAGCGGGAAATCTAAACGTTACGGGACAACCGACGAACATCATGGACGTTTGTGATCCTAACCCTTCTGTTACTTTTACAGATGTTATTATGGGAGGGGCTTGCACCAATGAATATGTAATTACAAGAACGTGGATTGTAGAAGATGCTTGTAGCAATCGAACGACGCAAGTACAAGTGATTACGGTAGAGGATAATGATGCTCCTGTTTTCATTACCGGAGGAATGGCACAAGATGTAGATTTACAATGTGGTGCATCTAGTACGGGAACGACTATTTTTGACGAATGGATTACCGAACACGGTGGTGCAACGGCAACGGATAATTGCTCGCCAGAAAATACTTTACAATGGTACGCATTAGATCCAGGGGCTTATACCTTAAATGATCCAAGTACTTATGCTGGTGCAGCAGTAACGACAATGAATAGTCCAACGTGCCCTACGGCAATGCCTGGTGTATATCAATCTACGACGGTTGACTTTGTAGTCTTGGATGAATGTGGAAACCCTGCAGTGTCTACAGCTACCTTTAGAATCTTAGATACTTCTCCTCCAGTATTTACATCGTGTCCTTCTAATATAACGGTTGACACAGATCCTGGAGTTTGTCAAGCTGATTTCGTTTTAGCTACTCCGGTAGTGATTGACGCTTGTGATAATACGGTTGGAATGCCTTCTTTCCAAGTAACTTCACCAATCTTTTCGAATAGTCCAGGTGATATTGAATTGCCAGTGAATACGGTAGTTTTAACTTTTACAGGATTACCAACGGCACCAAACTCTATTACTTTCCCTGTCCTTTTAACGATTGATTTAAATAATGTAGATGGAGAAGAACCTACAGAATTCTTTACAATCATAGGAGAAGATGGAACAAATTTAGGAACGACACTACCAACTAACGATGGTGCTAATCCTCCTAATCCATTACAGTGTGGAAATTCTTCTACTGTAATTACAAGCTTAAGTCCTGGTCAAGTAAATGCTTGGGCAAGTGATGGAGAAATTACCATTACTTTAGTTCCAAATATTCCAATGAATCAACCTGGTCAATTTGCAATTAATGATATTTGTGGAAATAGCTCGGTGACGGGTACCTTTGATTTAAATACATTGAGTCCATTAGGAATCAATTATGAATATAGTATTAACGGAGGAACAAGAATTGCTGTTGACCCAATCGTAGCCGTTACAGAAACACTTCCTGGGGGCACCAACACGATTGTTTACTACGCTACAGATTGCGCGGGTAATGAAGCAACTTGCAGTTACTCCGTAACCGTTGAAGACAACGAAGATCCTACCATTACTTGTCCAGCTAGTTTCACAGTACCTTCGGCAGATTGTTCGCCGCAGATAGTGAGCTTACCTTTACCAACAGGAATTTCTGATAACTGTGGATTCGGAAACGATTATAATAATGATGCAGGATTACAAACTTTATCTTTCACCGAGCATCCTAATATTGATGGTTTTATCGCGAATGATGTTTTCCATGATTTCTTTGGAACGACTCCTCCGCCAGTAAGTGATGGAACACTTACAGTATCTTTAAAAGGAGATATTGATAATCCTACCAATGAATACTTTACTATTATTGATGAGGATGGTAACATCCTTGGACAAACTGCTGCGGGACCAGCCTGTGGAGGTTTCACAACAACAACTTTCACGATTCCACAAGCAAAATTATTAGCTTGGGCTTCGGATGGGGTAGTTAAATTCTTTGCAGAAGCAAATGTTACTACAGGAATTACTGCTGGTGCGGATGGAGATTGGAATAATGATGATGAAGGAATCAATCCTTGTGTAGCACCGGGTACTTTTAACGGTACAGAAACTACCGTTCAAGATGGTGGAAATACACAAATGAATATGCAGTTGCAATATTTTGCGACTACAATTGCTTATGCTTTAGACGGTCCAACAACAATTGGTTTTAGTGGATTTCCAAATGACGGTACAGAACCAGAAGTAACTTTAAGCCCTGGTGTATACGCAGTAACTTACGGCGTCACAGATGCAAATGGTAATACGGAAACTTGTACGTACAATATTACAGTAGGTACACCAACGTTACCAACACCAACGGTAGTGATTACTACCGCACCTAGTTGCCCTGGAGATTTGGTAACCTTAACGGAAACTTCTGGCTACACGGGTACAAGTCCAAATTGGATTTGGTACGAAGTAGGAACGGGAGGAATTGATCCAGTGATAGCAACGACAACAACGCCAACGATAACGTTCCCTTCTAATCCAGGAGTAACCGAATATTACGTAATTATCGCAGATCAGGATTGTACTTCTGATGCTTCTGCATTCATCAGTGTAGATGGAGGTGCAGCTTTAGTAGAACCAATCTTATCAGCGACACCTTCGGTAGGCTGTGAAGGAGAAGACGTTGTACTATCTGTTAATAACATTCAGGCAGATTGGACAGATTATGCTTGGGTAGGACCAAATAATTATATGGGAAGTACGGCTTTCCCTCCAGTCCTTCAAAATGCTTCAACTTTTGTGTCGGGTGTTTATACCTTGACGGTAACAAATACTGCAGGTTGTACAATCTCTGGTAACGTTACCATTCAAATTAATGCAGCGCCTGCTCAACCTACGATTACGAGCAATTCGCCATTATGCGATGGAGATGATTTAGTTTTAAATACAAATTCAGTTTGTGAAATGTATATGTGGGTAGGACCGGATGGTAATAGTCCCTCGTCCTCCTCTAATCCTTTATTACAAACAACAACAAATACGACAACGATTCCTCCAGGAAATACCGCTTACGATGCTGGTATGTGGACGGTTATTTGCGTCGATGCAAATGGATGTACTTCTGAGCCTGCTACACCAATTAACGTAGAGATTACAAACCCAATTACGCTCGCACCATCAAACAATGGTCCGTTGTGTGTAGGAGATAATCTTGAACTTACAGTAGGAACAAGCCCAGGAGCTACTTACCAGTGGACAGGACCTAACAACTATTCGTCTTCGTTACCAAATCCAGTTATTCCAAATGTCTCTCAAGTAAATGGAGGTGTTTATAAAGTTACGATTACGGATGTTAATGGCTGTGTCGGAACAGGATCAACGGTTGTTTCTATTCAAATGGCACCGGTGGTTACTGCCGTTAGTAACGATGGTTCTCCTTGTGTTACTGGCGCAGAAGATATTCGCTTAGCCGTGAGTGTTTTTCCACCAGATCCAGGAACGTATACTTACGAATGGGTTGGACCAAATACTTTTTTCTCTGTGGATAGTATGCCGACGTTACCAACGGGTACTTCTTTCGATAATGGTTCCTATACCGTTATTGTTACAAATGCGGCAGGTTGTGTTTCTAATGCGTTAACTACAGTAGTAAATGTATCAGACGCACCAACAACGCCAACGATTACTACTGCGGATCAATTCTTATGCGAAGGAGAGTCATTAGCTTTAACAACTAATGGTTACGTTGGATCAAGTGTTACTTATACTTGGACAACTCCATTGGGTACACAGACGACTACAGTACCAAGTTTGATGATTACGAATGTAACTGGAATTAATGCGGGTAATTATTCCGTTGCCGTAACCGTAGATGGTTGCGCTTCAAATCCATCGAATTCAATTAACGTTACGGTTTCTGCAACACCAGAACCACCGCTTGCAATGCATAACGGTCCAGTTTGTGAAGGAGAAACAATTCAGTTGACGACTACCTTTATTCCAGGAGCTACTTACGAGTGGACAGGACCAGGTGCATTTAACTCGTCGATTTTCAATCCAATTATTCCAGGTGCAACGGAAGTTAATGAAGGACTTTATCAAGTACGCATCATCATTAATGGTTGCGCTTCTAATTTCTCTGCACCAGTATTTGTAGAGGTAAATCCTTCACCAGGTATTCCAACAGTAGTTAATAATGGTCCAATCTGCATTGATAATGCAGGTGCTTCTGTTACTTTATCTGTTACCGCAGCTTCTGCAACACCAGGAGCTTCTTATAGCTGGTTTGATGCTGCGACGGGTACACAAGTTGGTGGACCAACTACCAGTTTGAATTTTACTTTAATGGACTTTACAAACTATACGAACGGAACGTTTGACTTTTACGCTACGGCAGCATTAAATGGTTGTGTTTCTACCATCTCTATTCCTACGGCAGTAGAAATGAATACGATTCCGAATACAGTAGCCTTTGCGGGTACAGACGAGCAAATTTGTAATGGAACTTCTACTACCTTGAATGCAGAAGCGCCAACAATTGGTACTGGAACGTGGACACAAACGGGAGGAGCGACGGCAGTAATTGCTAACCCAACCGCACCGAATACTTCGATCAATGGTTTAACCTCTGGTCAAAGTTATACCTTCACTTGGACACTTTCAAACGGAGCGTGTGGCGCCTACAGCAGTGATGATGTGATCATCACGGTGATTAGTACAGGAGAATTAGCGGAAGCTGGTGATAATATCAATTTATGTAATGAAAATAGCACCACGCTGAATGCAACTCCTTCTGGTACAGGAGCCGTTGGAACTTGGACACAACCTGCTTCTCAACAAGCATTAGGAGTGACGATTACCAATGCGGCTGATCCAAATACTACCGTAACGAATTTACAACCTGGAAGTGTTTACACCTTTACTTGGACGTTAGCGACAGTAGCTTGTGGAGTACTCGACGATGATCAAGTAATTATTACGGTCGAAGAGAATAGTGTAGTAGCTTATGCGGGGGAAGACTTTACCGATTGTGGGCAAGGTGCGATACAATTATCAGCGGCGACACCAACTAGCGGTGTAGGGACTTGGACGTCAAATGATCCAATGGTTAATATCGTAGCACCAAATCAACCTATTACAACGGTGACTGGATTAAATCCTGGGGTTTACACCTTCACTTGGACGTTAGATAATGGTTCTTGTGGAACTACGCAGGATGATATTGTTGTCACTTTTGAAACAAGTCCGGTAACTGCTGATGATCAATTCAGTGTTCCATTTGCAACAACGATTCAGTTAGATGTAACGACAAATGATGATTTACCAACGGGGGCTTTCACGATTGACATTGTTAGTCAACCGCAGTTTGGTACGTTGCTAAGCTTAGGAAATGGAACCTACAGCTATCTACCGAACCAAGGTTATGTAGGCGTAGATGAATTTACTTACGAAGTTTGTAGTAACGCTTGTCCTGATGATTGTTCTACTCCGTCTTTAGTGACGTTGACAATAGGAGATGATGCTAGTTGCACCATTCCTACGATCATCACACCGAATAATGATAATATCAACGATCGCTTTGAAATCCCTTGTTTATCAACGGGTAAATTTCCAGGAAACGAAGTTGCTATTTTCAACCAATGGGGAGATGAAGTTTATCGTTCTGCTCCATACCAAAACGATTGGGAAGGAACTTACAACGGAGAAGATCTTCCTGCGGGTACTTACTTCTTTGTCGTAGACTTAGGAAATGGCGAAAAACCAACATCTGGTTTCTTACAGATCGAACGTTAATCAATGATAGATTGAGCAAAGTAGTTAGACTACTTTGCTCAATTTTCAAAATATTATTAAGCAATACCTATTCTCGCTAGGATCAAGATTGTACTTAGCGCAAAATTAAATAAATAATAAACAGATGAAAAAGATAATTTTTACAACGGTATTCTCTTTTGCTTTTTTGTTGGGTATAGCACAGCAAGAGCAGCAATACACCCAGTTTATGTATAATAAATTAGGTCTTAATCCAGGCTATGCAGGAAGTCGAGAAGCCACTTGTCTGACTGGAATTTATCGAACACAATGGATTGGTTTAGAAGGTGCTCCTACTACACAAATGGTTAGCCTCAATATGCCCTTGTTGAATCGACGAATTGGAGTAGGATTGAATATTGCTAGAAATACAATCGGTATTTCGGAACGTTGGACGGTTGATGCGATGTATGCTTATCGTTTGCGTTTGGGAAGAGGAACGTTAGGAATTGGAATCCAAGGTTCTATTCGCTACGTTGGAATGGACTATTCGGATAGCCGTTTGGTGGGCACTCGACCAATCGGAACGGATGGCAGTATTCCTGTTGGAGAGAAAAGTAAATATGTACCTAACTTTGGTGGTGGATTATACTACAGCACAGAACGATTCTATATCGGTCTTTCTGCTCCTAGATTCCTTAAAAATAGTATCGACTTCAGTGAAGTCTCTGACATAGAGTCTAAAGAGGTAGATCATATTTATATGATGGCGGGTGTATTATTTTCGTTAAGTGATAAGGTAGATTTTCAACCACAGTTTTTAATGAAATATGCTGACAACTCTCCTTTGGATGTTGATGTAAACGCAAGTTTGATTTTTATGGATAAATACACCGTAGGGTTGACGTATCGCTTAGGTGGTTCTACCGTTACGGGAGGTGGAGAATCTCTTGACTTATTGTTAGGGGCACAATTGACCGATCAATTCTTGTTTGGATTGTCATACGATATTACTTTATCAGAAATTAAAGAATACAGTAATGGAAGTGTGGAAGCAGTAGTAAGATATTGTTTTGGAACTTCCGAAGGAGAAGATATTATCAATCCAAGGTTTTTCTAAGCACTTAAGTACTCGGACATAAATAAGTAATAGTATTCCCGTTGAGTCTTTCCGCGTAACTTTTCCTTGTTTTATCACTTAATCCAGCAGGATTAAGCTCAAAAATAAGTCAATTTACACGAAAATCCTTCACCGATAAATGTATACCCATTTTTGTCCAAACACTTATTGTTTATTTATGATGATAGTAATAAAATAAAGTCGCATCACTTCCTCGTTCAGTAAGTAGATATTCAAAATTGAGGTCTCTTATCCTAGTTTGGACATCTGCTTAACCGGAGCGGTAATACGACTTTTATTTAACAATTAGTTTTAAAATCCTCATGATGAAGATATATAACATTCTAAATCTAATTTTACTTTGTAGCCTGATAAGTTTTAATGCACAAGCACAACAAAGTTCCAAATCTAAATCATCGAAGACGGTTTATGAAAAGGGGGGAGAGGTAAAATTGATCAATACCAATCAGATTAATACGACCGAACTTGAGTTTTCGCCAACGTATTATCAAAATGGTATCGTCTACGCAACTTCTCGTTATAAGAATGGGGTAAGGGATAAAAAAATTAACGAAACCTACTTCGAATTATTCTATGCAGAAATGGATGCGAGTGGCTTACCGGCTAATCCCAAATCTTTTTCTATTGAAGTCAATTCTGCTTTACACGAAGGTCCGGTGACTTTTAATCGTGCTTTCGACGTAATGTATTTTACTCGCAATAATATGAAAAAAGGATTGCGAAAAGCAGATTCTAACGGCGTAACAAGGTTAAAAATATACGAGGCACAGAAAGGAAAAGCGGATTGGGATAACGTAAAAGAATTGCCATTCAATAGTGCAGAATTTTCTTCCGCACACCCAACCTTATCTGCGGATGGTCGAAAATTATACTTTGCTTCTGACCGACCTGGCGGTATGGGTGGAATGGATATCTACGTCGTTGAAAAAAATGGTGAGCAATGGTCAACGCCAAAAAATCTTGGACCAAAAATCAATACAGATAAGAATGAAGCTTTTCCTTTTATTCACAGTAGTGGAAACCTTTTCTTCTCTTCCAATGGTCTTGCTGGAGGTGGTGGATTGGATATTTTTATTGCAGATTTAAAAGATGAGACAAATATCACTGTTTATAACCTGGGAGAACCGTTCAACTCTTCGGAAGATGATCTAGGCTTGATTCTCGATCCTACCGGAACAACGGGATATTTTACTTCTGCTAGAAGTGGCGGTGCAGGTAAAGACGATATCTATCGTTTTACGGCTGAGAATGGTATTTTTGGAAATACAAAAGCCAATATGATTGATGCGACTTTGGTTGTTTTTGACAAAAAATCACAAGAGCGATTGAGAAATGCAACGGTTAGGGTTTTTGAAAAAACACAAGATGGATTTATCGGAGGAGGGAATAGTCTTTACGAAGCGGTGTTACTTCCAGTAACGGAAGGTTCTTCAGAATTAGTCTTTAAATTAATTCGAAAAGATGCTGGTGCACTCGGTGATCCAGATCGGATTACAAATGTAGAAGGAGAAGCAAATTATCCTTTTTTAGGAGAACGACAGTATTTGATCGTCGTAGAAAAAGAAGGATACAGAAATAATGAGATGGCTTATTCCACCATCGGAAATCAAGGAGAAATTTTGATTTCTATTCCATTGGAAAAAACCAGTTGTAATACTTTGGCTGGAGTAGTTAAGAATAGCCGAGACGGAGCGATTATTCCCAATGCAGTTGTTAGAATAGTTAATGAATGTGATGGAACCGAGGAAGCGATCGTTACCAATGATCAAGGTAGTTTCAGTTACTGTATGGCACCTGGTTGCGGTTATCGTTTGACGGGCGTGAAAGAGCGTTATGCAAGTATTACTACGAGTATTACGGCGGATAACAATCTTAACTCTTTAACTAAAGAAGTATTGCTAAAGCCAATGGGTAATGAGACTACTTCTGCGCCAAATACAATTAATGCTGGAACGATGATCGTCTTAGAAAAAATTTATTACGATTTCAATAAATCTTATATTCGTACAGGGGCAGCACGTGAATTAGATGAATTATTAGCGATGATGCAGCGCTATCCTAGTATGGAAATTGAACTTCGTTCTCATACTGATTCTAGAGGAGGTACGCGTTATAATAGAAAACTATCTCAACGTAGAGCAGACGCTGCAAAGCAATATTTGTTATCACGCGGAATTGGTGCCAGTCGAGTAAAAGCCGTTGGTTTTGGAGAAACACAACTCCGAAATCGTTGTACAGACGGAGTAGATTGTACAGAAGGAGAACATCAGTATAATCGTAGAACGGAAGTTTACGTCACTAAAATTAATAATCAAATACAGGTAGAGTACGAGGATAACGCACCAAAGATTATTGATAAGAAAGATTAAAAAATCAACATAAGAATTTACAAAAGGAATATTGCCATCGCGATATTCCTTTTTTGTATTTTATCGTGCAACCCTTTTCTGAGGGGAATGTCTTTACCATAAAAGAGAATACATACAGACCAGGTGGAATACAGCAACACACACCGAGAAATCGTTGAATCTTGCAAAAGGGGCAATCGATCGGCTCAATTTGAACTATATCGTCTTTACGCTAAAGGGATGTATAGTATCTGTTTGCGTATGGTAAAATATGAATTGGATGCAGAAGATTTATTACAAAACTCTTTTGTGGATGTGTTTTCAAAACTAGATAGCTTTCAATATAAGTCTTCGATCGGGGCGTGGATTAAAAGAATTGTAATTAATAATTGTATTAATTTTTTAAAGAAGAGAACGTTGCATTTTGAAACGTTAAATGATAATGGAAAGCTAAAGGTTGCGGAAGCCACTGTAGAACGTCGCGAACTTTCTGTCGACAAGATCAACCAAGCTATTTTTAAACTTCCAACCGGTTACAGAGTTGTATTCTCATTATACCTTTTAGAGGGATATGATCATAAAGAAATCAGTGATATTTTAGGGATAACCGAAGCGACTTCAAAATCGCAATTGAGTAGGGCAAAACGAAAAGTGAAAGAAATTTTAACTACGGGGTGAAAGGAGAAACAACTTGATCGCGTATTCCAAATATGATTTTAAATAGGGAAAAGAGATGAAAGATAATTTAGAAGATTTTATAACGGAAAATAGAGCTGCTTTTGATGAAGCAACGCCGAATTTAAAAGTTTGGGCAGATATTGATAAAAGGATTGACCAACCCCAGTCATCGCGGTCTATTTTTCCAGTACTCCGTAAACTAGCCGCGGTTTTTGCTTTGCTAGGCATCGGTGCTTTAATTGGCATTAGTATGCTCAATCAAAAGCAATTGGGGAGCGACAATAACTTGGCTGCTTTGGGAAATGAATACCAAGAAATTGAAGCTTTTTATCAGGTGCAGATTAGTCAAAAGGTAGCACAATTAGCTAATTTTCAATACGATCAATCGATTAAAGAGGACTTGGTACAATTGGATGAGTTTTTAGAGGAATTGAAAGTGGCGCTGCAAGAAGCACCTAAAGAAAAAGAAGAAGAGATTATCAATGCGATGATCAATAATTATAAAACGAGAGTAGAATTATTAGAGCGAGTGCTCGAACACTTGAAATCTAATGACACTTACAACCAGCGTAGTTCCCCGCAGTATCAAAAATCAATTTGATCAACCACCTAATTTAAACTAATTAAGCGGTAAGAACCGTAACAAAAAATTGAATCCAAACGAAGATTGACCTAGTGAAATGCTTTCAGTCTATCACTTACTCAGCACATATAAAATAAACAGTATGAAGAAAATAGTTTTAAATTATACCATCCTAACCCTGCTTTTGCTGTTAGGAAGCGCTGATTTGAGCGCTAGAACTACGGTGGGAAAAAAAGATTTTACGAAGTTAATCAATAAAGAATTTCCTATTTCCGCTAACGGAAATGTCAATATTCATAATCGACGTGGTACCGTAACAATTAATACTTGGGCAAATGATCAGGTCAAAATTGAGGTCACGATTATCGTAAAAACAGCCAGTGAGAAAAAGGCAAACGCGCTTTTTGATCGAGTAAATATTGATTTTACCAATAGTGAAGCACACGTTTTTGCTGAAACCTCTATCGAACCTTATAGTAGTAGTTGGCGAGATTGGTTCAGAAATACTGGAAATCCTGAATACGCCGTCAATTATGAAGTTTATATGCCCAAGGCTTGTGCCCTAGACGTTAAAAATAAATATGGAAATACTTTTGTGCAAGCCATCGACGGCGAAGCAGTTGTCTCCGTAGCTTACGGAGATATACATATGGATGGGGTCAACGGGAAACTAAACATCTCTTTAGCTTATGGCAATGCCACAATTGCAAATGCGGGGGAAGTTAACCTTAAAATTAAGCACAGTAAAATTCGGTTGAAAAAAATCAAAGATATCTCGCTACAGAGCAAATATTCTACCGTCAGCATCGAAGAGGCAAAAGATATCAGTTCAACATCTAAGCATGATACTTACCGACTAGGTAGTATTCAAGATTTTAGAAATCAAGGTAAATATGATAATATTGATATTGACTCTGCGGGCAATTTGACGATTGCTACGAAGCATACGGACTTGCGAGTTGCGTACCTTCGACAGAGTTGTAATTTCGATTTTAGCTACGGTGGTGCCAGAGTTGATAAAATGGGAGAAGGGTTTACAGAAATTAGAATCGAAGGGGCTTATGCAGATTTTAAACTTGGTATCCCTAACGCGGCAACTTATAAACTCGACGCTAGTGGGAAATATGCAGGGATTCGATTTCCACCTGGTTTGGAAGTGATCTACGAAAGCGAAAAAGGTTCTTTTCACGAAGTGGAAGCCTACCGAGGGAATAAAATGGCAAACAGTATCATCAAGGCAAGATTACGTTACGGCGGATTGAAACTGATTCGATATTAAAACTCCTTGAAGCGGCAATAGCAAAAGTTAGGCAAGAATAATTTCTGCTACAAAATATACATAAATTCGATTTAAATAGTATTGAGCGCATCCAGTTAAAGGGAGCGCTCTTTTTTTTTGACGTAAAAAGTGTCATTTATTTTTATATTGTTAATATTTTTGTTATTATTGTTCTGTTTATGGTCATAATGACGATAAAACTTCTATTTAACTCGGGAATGTTTTCGTACTGTTGCTAGTCGCAAATCAGGGTTTCCTGGCGAATGCTAGAAATTATGGCTTTGCACGCTGTCTTCACCAAATCAAAAAGGGGAAGACAGTGCTAGCCATTTTTTTAAAAGACAAAATTACGGTTTAATTGTTATAAATATAACGTAAAAGACTTGTTTTTACGTTGAAAATAATTACTTTGCATGTATTGTAATTGTTTTAGTTAAAATGATCAAGCCTTATGAAAAAAATTAATCTCCTCCTTTTTACCTGTATTTTTGTTACTTTAATCAGTTGCAAGAAGGATAATTTTCAAGGATCTAAATTAGATGCGGCAGCAGCCATAGAAGCCTTTAATCAGGGTAAAATAGCGCCACATCATGCATTAGAATTTCAAGGTAAAATAGAAATTTTGAGTACTACGCGAGAAATATTGATTTTCGTAAACGCAGAAAAAGAAGATCGTAAACTATTTATTTTACAAACGCGCTTCGACGATCAAAATAAAAAAATTAGACAAAGCTTCTCCGAGGGGCAAGTCTTCTATTTTAAACGTCAGTTAGTGGTGCAGAGCAATGAGGGGAAAAGACAAATCTTATTTCATCTCGATGAGGAAATTCCTGACTTTTTGCAAATGGCTACCTATGAGCGAAGTCTAAAAGGCTACGGTCTGGGTTTACAAGAAAACTTCAAACTAGTTTATCAACGCTTAAGCGATTTTGAAAAATTAGGATCGGTATATGAATCCTTTAAAACTACCGAGCAAGTAGTAACTAACCGAGCAGTATCAGATAATCCATCTATCATAGGCGTCGATGCTCATTGTAAATGTTGTACAGGTGGAGTGATAGATGCAGCAGCTTGTACTCAATTGGCGAATAATGATTGTGATGCGGGTGGACCTGGTGCTTTATCATGTTCTTTGTCCGTTTCTGACGGTACTAATAGTAGTTCGTGTAATATTTCTTGTGCGTCGGGATCTACACCTTGTTGTTGGGAAGCTACAGAAGATAGCGGAGACGATGACGGAGATGGCGCAGAACAACAAAATAATTAGTCCTACATTTAGTTTCCTAACTAAACCTACAAGAAATGATCTAAATCCATGCGGCTTAGATCATTTCTTATTTTAGTCCAATCTTTCGTTTCTCATCTTTCATCATTCCCAAATCAAGATTACTTATATCTGATAGCTTTTCTTATCTTCGTCGAGCATAGAAATTTCAAAAAGAGGTACATTAATGCACAAATAGTGTAAGCAGATGTCTTAAATGCGAATAAAAACTAAGATTAATGAAAGTAAAATTTTGTGGTGCTGCTCAGGAAGTGACTGGAAGTTGTCATTTGATCACTCTAGAAAGCGGTTATAAGATCTTGTTGGACTGTGGTCTTTATCAAGGTAGAAATAAGGATTTTGAAAATTTTAATACGACGTGGTATTTTAAACCTTCAGAAATTGATTGCCTAATTCTGTCACACGCACACATTGACCATACCGGTCGTGTTCCCAAATTAGTAAAAGACGGATTTAAAGGGAATATCATTTGCACGCACGCAACACGAAGCCTTTGCTCCATTATGTTACTAGATAGTGCAAAAATTCAAGAACGCGACGCAGAATATTATAATAAGCGCATGCTGAAAAAGCGGAAGCGAAAGAATAAAAAGAATAAAAAGAAGTATAAACTTAGAGAGCCTTTATACACGAGTAAAGTGATTCCTGAAACTATGGGGCTTTTCCTAGGTTATAATTACGATCATTGGCAACGGGTAAACGATGAGGTGGAAGTAATGTTTAGAGATGCGGGGCATATTCTAGGTAGCGCAAGTGTAACGCTCAAAATCAAAGAAGGGAATAAAGTCATTCATTTTGGTTTTACGGGAGATATCGGTAGACCAGATCGTCCTATCCTGAGAGATCCTTTGCCAATGCCTCCGGTGGATTACTTGATTTCGGAATCTACCTACGGAGATAAAGATCATAGCGGTGCTCCGGCAGAAGAAGGTCGGTTTTTGGAAATTATCAAACGAACTTGCGTCGAAAAAAAAGGGAAACTAATTATTCCAGCCTTTAGTGTCGGTCGTACACAAGAAATTGTCTATATGCTGGATATGATGGAGTCCGCAGGACATTTACCTCATATTCCCGTTTACGTCGATAGTCCCTTAGCGGTCAACGCTACACAGATTTTTGGAACACATCCAGAATGCTACGACAATGAATTGAACGAATACCTCCTCGTAGATGATAATCCTTTCGGCTTCAATACCTTAAGTTATGTGCGGTCCGTTGATGCTTCTAAGCAATTAAATGCCACGGACGAACCTGCCATTATTATCAGTTCCTCGGGGATGATGACGGCTGGTAGAGTACGGCATCACCTTTTTAATAGTATTGATCAAGAGAAGAATACGCTTTTGATTGTTGGCTATTGTGCACCAAATACAACGGGTGGAATTTTAAGGTCTGGCGTGGAAAAGATTAAACTTTTTGGCGAATGGAAGCCTGTTAAAGCCGAAATTGAAATTATGGATTCGTTTTCTGCTCATGCTGATCGGCAAGAAATTTTAGCTTTTATTGCCAACCAGAAAAAAAGTCTCAAAAAGCTATTCTTGGTACACGGAGAAAAAGATACCCAAGAAAAGTTTAAGACCTTACTAAATAAAAATAAGTATAAATCTGTCGAAATCCCTAGATTGGGACAAGAATTTGACCTCCACTAGCACAAGATTAGTTGCGAATCCCTTTAACTTAAGGACACGGTGAAGGAGAAAACTTGGTTTGTCCCCGACAAAAATCGACTTACAGCGTCAATTTTTGCATGATATTGTACAATAAGCAGCACTAAGCGCAGCAAGTACTTTGCTTACTGCGTTTATATCCTTAGATTAGAGTTAGAAAATGCTGCTAAACACAGTGCTATAAGCTGTAAAGCTTGAGAACATCCTTAATGAGGCATCCTAGTAGAATAGTTTCAGTGCCTCGCAATCACAATTATAAAATCACCCATTGAATGCTATTTTTTAAGATTAAAACTTAAAATTAGCTAACAATGACGTTGTATTGTCTTTGAAGTCGTGTTAAATCACTACTTGAAAATGGCAATTTTATTCTAAATAAGTCGAAATGAATTACTGCCGATCAGTTTCTATTTTAATAAGCATTTGTTTGCTACTTGTTCTAGGTACCGCTTGTAAGAAGTACGAGGACTTGGAAGATACCAAAACTTCAAATTGGGAAGCAGAATTTGCTATTCCTTTATTTTCTAGTGCTACCAGTTTGGAGGATGTTCTACAGCGCTTTGAAGATGGAACTTTCGTTACCGTCAACGAAGAAGGGTTGATTGTATTGAACTACAAGGGCGATATTATTGCCCGTTCAACCGAAGATATTTTTAATGTACTTTCAGATGGTTTCTTTGAAGTTGAAGATACTTCAGTCGCCATTTACTTGCCGCTGCCGAGTAGTATGGATCTCGACTTTGCGGATCTCAAAAATGGAACAATTGCTTACCGTTTTGAATCGAGAATTGAAGAAGAATTGGATGTAAAAATTACCTATCCTCAGTTGATTAAAAATGGAACAGCCTTTCAAATTACCACGACCGTTCCTCCGGGAAATACCAATGTTCCCTTCGTCGCAGAAGGTGGGAAAAGTGTGATTGATTACCGTTTAATTTCTACCAATAACGATAGCTTACTCGTAGAATACGAAGCGAGAAGGGTTAGTAACGGTGAACTCGTAGAATTAAAAAACTTCTTTATGGCTTTTGTAGATTTCAAGTTTTCCTACTTAGAAGGTTACTTAGGTCAAGATTTGTATGAATTGGATCGCGATACGCTAGAAATTGAATTTTTTGAAAATTGGACTAGAGGAGATGTTTACTTTGAAGATCCTAAAATTCTATTAACGATCCGCAACTCTTTCGGATTTCCAGTAAGGACAAGCACGCAAGTCATGAACGTTTTTACGGCGGATGGGACTACGCTCGACATAGAAAGTCCTTTTATTACCGATGGTGTTGATGTTTCTTATCCTAAACTCAATCAAGTAGGATTAACCACGATTGATAGTATTTATATGGATAATACCAATTCCAACTTGCAGGCGGTCTTAAGTTCCAATCCAATTGCCCTAGATTACGATATTGATGCTGTCCCTAATCCTGATCAAAACTTAAATATTCGAGGATTTTCAACGGACTCTAGCGAGTTTCGAGTGCGGGTAGAAGTAGAGTTGCCGATTTACGGAACGGCATCGGGCTTCGCAGTGACGGATACTTTTGAGGTGGACTTTTCCACTTACGATAAAGTAGATTTTGTGGAGTTTAAGATCATTAGTGAAAATGGAATTCCATTGGAAGTGATGGCACAAATTTATTTTGTAAATGAAGCAAATGAAATTTTGGATTCTTTATTCCAATTGGAAGAACGTGTTTTAGAAGCGGCACCGGTAGATGAAAGTGGAGAAACAACCAGCAAAGTAGAGAAAGTAAGTTTTGCAAAAATGGACGCCGCTAGATTTAATAACATTCGTAAAGCCAATCGAATATTGGTCGCCTCTGCTTTTGAAACTTATAATAATGGTCAACAACTTGTAAAAATATATGCTGATCAAGTCGTAGAACTTCGAATGGGAATGCGGGTAGGATTGAGTCAGTAGGATAGCGTTGTTTAATCATAGGAGATTTGAAATTAAGTAAAAAGATGTTTAATAAATTATTACAAGTAAGTGTGTTCTTTTTGATGGCGAATACGCTTTGGGGACAGCAAGAATTAGGCTTGCATTTTACGCCCCACTTGCTACAAGCTTCAAAAACCAATCCTGCGTTGTTAACCAATACGGACCATCGAGTTATCGTTGGTTTGCCAAGCGTTTTACTGAGTTACTATCATGACGGTCCTAGTTTTAATGATCTGATTCGAAAGGATAGTGATGGCAATAATATTGTTGACGTTTCTTCTGTCTTGGAGACTTTAGGAACCAATAATATTTTACAGTCCAACGTAGAAGTAGAAACGATTAGCCTTGCGTTGAATTTAGGTGGATTACATTTTGCGCTCAGCCACTCCGTCAAATTTAATGGCTTTATCAACTATCCCAAAGAATTACCCGAATTCCTCTGGAATGGGAATGCTCAATTTATCGGGCAAACGGTAGACATCGGACCAGATTTACAAATCAATGCTTACAACGAATTTGGGATAGCCCTCGCACAAAGATTTAATCGCCTGAGTGTAGGCGCTAAAGTCAAATTCTTGACGGGTATCGGTGATGTTTCTACTTCTCGTAGAAATGTCGATGTTTTTACGAGTAACGATGTTTACCAAATTACTCTAGATACTGATTTACAACTTAACACTTCTTCGTACCTACGAATTGATAGTTTGACAAGTTTTGCGGTAGATACCGAAATCGGAAACTATCGAGCGAATGACCTTTTTACCGCAAATCGAGGATACGCTGTAGATTTAGGAATTACCTACGCATTGACGGATCGATTGACCTTAGGAGCGAGTGTTGTTGACTTGGGAAATATCAATTGGAGTAATTCTGTTCGCAATTACACTTCTACGGGACGATTGCAATATGATGGATTAGATATTTCTAATGTAATTAAAGATGAAAATGTTTCTTTTGGTAATTTGACGGATACACTAGATCAGATTTTTAAATTTGAAGAAACGGCGGTTTCCTATAAAACGACGCTTCCGCGAAAACTGTACTTTTCTGCTGCTTATCAATGGAATGATTTACTAACGTTTAACGTGTTGTACTTTAATGAAAATTATCGAGAGCAATCGCTTTCTGGATTTGCAATTGGTGCCAATACACATTTGGGAGACCTACTATCTATCGGTGGAAGTTATGCGATTCGCCACGGAAGATTTGATAACTTAGGGGTGAATGCTAGCTTGAAATTAGGTCCGCTACAACTGTACGTCATAACAGATAATATCATTGCTGCATTTCAACCATACAATAGCAACAACATGAATATTCGTATGGGATTGAATCTCGTTTTCGGTAAAACACCTTTGCCGATGATGGATACGCCGTAATCAATGATGTTGAAACTAGTATACCTGGTTTATTTTGATGACTAAACTTAAATAAAAAATAAATCTTAAAAGAACAAAATATGAAAAAAATACTTTACACTTTATGCGCTTTAGGGCTACTAATGAATGGGCAACTAACCGCTCAAGTTGCAGGTTGCGACGGGGAACGCTACGTCATGGAGACTTTCACAGACTTTACTAAAACGACGGTTAAGTACGGTGAAAATTTCACGGCAGATGGTACTTTTCAAGAATTGTTGATGGACGTTTATACGCCCGATGGTGATGATATCGATGAAAGACCCGTAATTATTTGGGCATTCCCAGGTGCTTTTATTTCTGGTCAACGAACCGATATGGATAGTTTGTGCCAGCAATTTGTAAAAAGAGGTTACGTGGCAGCAACGATTGATTATCGTTTATTGCCAACACCTTCTATTTTTAATATTCCGGATTCCCTTGATGTTTTGGATGAAGCCGTTCGAGCAATGGGAGATATGAAAGCAGCAGTAAGATATTTTAGACAAGATGCTGCTACGGATAATAATTTTGAGATTGATCCTGACTATATTTTTGTAGCAGGTGGTTCCTCCGGAGGAATCACGGCATTACATACAGCGTACCTGGATACTAACGATGATATTCCAGATTACCTACAAACAATTATTGCTGACAATGGTGGCTTAGAAGGTTCGAGTGGAAGTGCTGAAAATTTAACTTATTCTTCGGAAGTACAAGCGGTCATTAACTTATCGGGAGCTCTACATAAATTAGATTGGTTGGATGCTGGTGAAGCACCTTTGGCGAGTTACCACGGCACAGATGACGAAGTTGTTCCTTATGGTTACGACTTTATTGGTATTGAATTTTCGGGTTTACAGTTTAATTTTGTTACTGCTTACGGAAGCGAAAGATTGGAACAACGAGCAACGGCAGAAGGAGTCACTAATTATTTAGTGTCAGCGCCGGGAGCTGGTCATGAATCTGCGTATACGCCAGAGTTTGGTATTTACTATAATGATTTTATTGCGAATGGAATCACTTTTTTACAAAATATTCTTTGTACGGAAGTCGTTTCTACACAAGACTTGGACGATCGAAGCCAAGAAGTAAAAGTTTATCCTAATCCGGCGAGCGAGTTTGTTACCATTGACTTGGGAACAATTAGTGCGAGTTACAACGTAAGTATCTTAGATCAGCTAGGTCGAACGATCAAGGTTTTCTCACAAATTAATGATCAAAAATTAGTCTTAGGAAAAGAGCACTTTGGAACAGGTTTATTCGTAGTACAATTAGATTTCATGGATGCCGGAATTGAGCGAATTAGTAAGAAAGTTGTTTTTTACAACTAGATAAAATAAACAGCATTTTCTTTTGAAGAACTCTTTTTAGCGATTATTGAGCTAAAAAAAATTAAGCATAGTCTTACTATGCTTAATTTTTTTTGTCTTGTTTTTGCTAAAGATAATTACCTGAAATAACCTTGGCGAAAATCACTCAATGCGATATTGTGCATCACAAAAAATGGCTTTACCCGATCATACCCGTTTTGTGTAAAATAGGTAATTGACCACCATAAGTTTTGGCAATGTTTTCTTCCGTAAAAGTACGGAGTGTATCTCCAAAAGCGATGAGTCGTTGATTGAGCAAAACTACCGTATCGAAATAACTGGGTACATTCGATAAATCGTGATGAACAACTAGCAAGGTCTTATTTTGGCTTGCCAATTTTCTTAAAATTTGAATGATTTTTTCTTCTGTTGTTACATCTACGCCCACGAAGGGTTCGTCCAACAAAAAGATATCTGCTCTTTGGCACAAAGCCCGCGCTAGAAAAACGCGTTGCTGTTGACCACCTGATAGTTCTCCAATTTGCCTTTCTTGCAAATGAGCAATACCAACTTCTTCCAAAGCTTCCAAGGCAATTTTTTTATCCGCGTCGTTAATCCTTGAAAATACTTTTTTGTGCGGATATCGACCCATGAGCACAATGTCGAAAACTGTCGCAGGGAAATCCCAATCTACCTCATTTTTTTGTGGGACGTATACGACCGTTTTGCGTTGTGTGTCGATTGATTGCCCATTAATTAGCACCGTACCTATATTGATATCAATTAAACCAAGAATTGCTTTGAAGAGGGTAGATTTTCCGGCACCGTTAGGACCAATAACACCACAAACTTTACCTTGTTCTAATTCTAAAAAAATATTAGTCAACACCCGTTTGCGTTCGTACGAAACGGATAAACCTTTGATGGAAATTGTGTTATGCATCCCTCGTTTAATTTAGTTTTTGATAGACTAAGAAAAAGCCTCCTAAGAAAAGTGCACTTAAAAAACCAATGATGTAGTAGTTCGTATTTGTTTCACTCGATTCTGGGATTGCGTCAGTGGCGTCAGAAAACATTTTTTGGGAAAGTGCTTGGTGGATAACATCGGTATTGTGGCGCAACATTTTTAGGTAAGTACTTGCTGGACTATCTTTGTCACCAATAGAATCTGCATATAATTTACCGCCGACTTTGATGTTGTTATCCTTTGCTAATTGTTCGAGTAATTTTGGTCGAATGGTACTTTCAATGAATACCGCAGGCACTTTATTCTTTTTGATCACTTCATTCAAACGCACTACGTCCGAAGTTTGAACATCTGCATCCGTAGAAGTACCAAGCACTGATTCCAGTTGGATACCATATCGCCTTCCGTAGTATTGAAACGCGTCGTGGGAGGTGATAAGAATTCTCCTCTCTTGCGGAATTTCTCCCAATTTATCACCAATATATTGATCCAATTCAACCAAGGCTATTTTGTACTTTTCAAAATTAGCTTGGTAGTCTGCTGCGTGAGCAGGATCTAAAGCACTAAATGCGTTCTTGATATTCTCTGCATAGATAACTCCATTGAGAGCATTCATCCAAGCGTGCGGATCCGTTGCATTTTTGTATACCTTACTCGTGATGACGTCGACACCTTCCGTCACTAAAATGCTTTTGGCTTTAGTACCTGAATTTTCAATAAGTTCATTTAACCAACCTTCGAAAGTTAACCCATTTTTTAAAATTAAGTCTGCTCCGTTGACGAGCTGTGCATCGCGAGGAGTAGGCTCGTGTAGATGTGGATCACCACCAATGGGAACAATACAAGTAATATTTAAATGTGGTCCCGCAATATTACTCGCAATATCGGAAATCATCGAGGCGGTAGCAATCACTTTTTTGCCTTCTTGTTGGGCAAAAAGAGAAAGACCTAACCAGCAAAATAATAAACTAATAGATATCTTTTTCATGAAAGTATTTTTTGAAACAACTTCAATAACTTCTTTCTTACGAAGTTCTCGTATCCACTTCTTGAACTAATAAATTTTGGGAAACTTTGATGCTAATGATTTGCTCCTTTGTTGCATTAACATCAAGGCGCAACGAGTCATCAAAATCAAACTTTTCTAATACTTCTAACTGACTCCCCAAACCTAAGTCTAGTCGGTCTAAATACTGCAAAAAATGCGCAGAGTGTTCTTGTACCCCAACAACAATCGCGGTACGCCCTACGTGCAACTGACTCAATGGAATTTGTTTTCTAAAAGTAAACTTTCCTTCTGCATCTGGAATCGGATCGCCGTGCGGATCAAACTTTGGGAAAGCCAAATATTCATCCAATCGATCAATTAAATGTTCGGAATGAATATGCTCTAATTGTTCAGCAATATCGTGTACCTCGTCCCAGCTGAAGTGTAATTTTTCTACCAAAAATACTTCCCATAGCCGGTGCTTACGAATCAGGTTCGTCGCAATTTTTTGCCCCGATTCGCTTAGCGTTACGCCTTTGTATTTCTCATAATTGAGTAACTTTTTTTCGGCTAATCGCTTGAGCATGTCCGTAACGGAAGCTGCCGAAGTTTGCATTTCTTTTGCAATGGCATTGGTACTCGCAGCTTTTTTTTCCCGCTCGGATAGCTTGAAAATAGCTTTGAGGTAATTTTCTTCAGTAAAAGAGAGCATAGTCAATGGGCGATTTAAATTTAAACTTTTTACATAAACGAAAGTATCCGCGGAACTGGAAAAGTCGTTTATGTTTTCGTATAGTTAATAACTAATTGATAGAACAAGAACCGTACATTGCATTAATTTCTTACGGATATTAAACCAATTACACAAACAAAAGTATATATTTTTAGACTAATCTAAAAATAATATCAAACAATGTCTAAAAATACTTAATTTCCTGTTTTAATACTTTGCCGCATTCGCTTCTTTTTTTATCTTCGGAGCAAATTGAACTCCCTATGAAGTTTTTACCCGCAGACCTAAATGAACTGATCCGATCTAGACGATCGATTTTTCCTGCAAGCTACGTTGATCGAGAGATACCACGAGAAATTATTGAGCAGGTTTTAGAAAATGCCAATTGGGCACCAAACCATCGTCATACGGAACCTTGGCGGTTTAAAGTTTTTACTGGTGCTGCTCGGCAAAGACTCGGCGAATTTTTAGCTAACTACTACGAAACACACACCGATCCTGAGAAGTTTTCTCCTATGAAATTAAAGAAAACGATGAAAAAGCCATTGCAATCAGCTTGCGTTATTGCGATCTGTATGCAACGAGACCCGAAGGAGAGTGTACCGGAATGGGAAGAGTTGGCGGCGACGGCTTGTGCGGTGCAAAATATGTGGTTAAGTTGTACGGCTTATGATATTGGTTGCTATTGGAGTAGCCCCAAAGCAATTCAGGTAGCAGATCAATTATTTCCACTCGCAGCGGGTGAAAAATGCCTAGGATTTTTATATATGGGATACCATGAAATGGAGGTGATACCAGGGAAACGTACGGCGGTTGCCGAAAAGTTGGTCTGGTTTGAGGATTAAAAAAACAACTTCAGTATAAAATCCAGAAGATCAAGCAGTAAAAACTATGCTATTTATGGCATATTTAGCCGATTTTTTGTAGATAATATAAAATTGCTGTACTTTAGCCGTCCGTAAAAAACAAGTGCGGTCGAGAACTCCCCTTATAGGCTGGTGTAACTGCAGTATGTTATTATTTTAATAATATCTAAAAAATCAAATAAAACAAAACGATTATGGGTCAAACAATTACTTATGCAATTCCCTTTTTTGGGCTTGTTGCTCTTGCTTACACCTTTTGGAAGTCCTCCTGGGTTTCTGGCCAAGAAATTGGTACACCAAAGATGGCACGGATTGCCGATAATATCGCCGATGGTGCGATGGCATTCTTGCGGGCAGAGTACAAAGTATTAGCAATTTTCGTTATTGCAGTTGCAGTCCTTTTAGGCTTAACGGGTAATACACCAAACTCTTCTCCTTTAGTAGCCGTTTCTTTTATCCTTGGAGCTATTTGCTCTGCTTTAGCTGGATTTATCGGAATGAAAGTAGCGACAAAAGCTAACGTAAGAACAACCAACGCAGCAAGAACCAGTCTCGGTAAAGCACTAGAAGTAGCTTTTGCCGGTGGAGCAGTGATGGGAATGGGAGTTGTTGGTTTAGGAGTACTTGGACTAGGAACTTTATTCGTGGTATACAGTAACCTTTTTGGTATTGATACTGCACAAAATGTCTCTAGAGTAATTACGATAATCACAGGATTCTCTTTCGGAGCTTCTTCTATCGCACTTTTTGCACGTGTAGGTGGTGGTATTTACACCAAAGCAGCAGATGTTGGGGCGGATTTAGTTGGTAAGGTCGAAGCAGGTATTCCTGAAGATCATCCTTTAAATCCTGCAACGATTGCGGATAACGTTGGAGACAACGTTGGTGACGTAGCAGGAATGGGCGCCGATTTATTCGAATCTTATGTAGGTTCAATCATTGGTACAATGGTATTAGGAGCAGCCTTTATCGGAGTTACTGGATACGAAACAACCAACGAATTTGGTGGTTTAAATGCGGTACTTTTACCGTTAGTTTTAGCAAGTGTAGGAATTATCACTTCAATTGTCGGTACTTTCTTCGTAAGAGTAGCGGAAGGTGGTGATCCACAAAAAGCTTTAAACAGAGGAGAATTTATCGCAGCAATCCTCATGTTAATCGCAACATTTTTGATTTCTACCACGATGTTGCCAGAGACTTGGACAGGCGTTGAAGGATTTGAATATTCTGCTATGGGCGTTTTCTGGGCAGTAATTTTTGGTCTCGGTGGTGGTCTTTTAATCGGTATCGTAACCGAGTTTTATACCGGAACAGGTACAAAACCAGTTCAGTCTATCGTAGATCAATCCGTAACTGGAGCAGCAACGAATATCATTGCTGGTTTAGGGGTAGGAATGCAATCTACTGCAATTCCAATTTTGATCTTAGCTGTAGCAATTATTGGATCTTACTCTTTCGCAGGTTTGTACGGAATTGCAATCGCAGCAGTGGGAATGCTTTCTAACACGGGAATTCAATTAGCCGTAGATGCTTATGGTCCTGTTTCGGATAACGCAGGTGGCATTGCAGAAATGGCTGATCTTCCAAAAGAAGTTCGTCAACGTACCGATAAGTTAGATGCAGTGGGGAATACTACCGCAGCAATCGGAAAAGGATTTGCAATTGGTTCTGCTGCTTTAACAGCATTGGCTTTATTTGCAGCCTTTATTACTGCTTATAACCTTTCTCATCCTGATGCACTCGTTAGTAGCATTAGTATCACGAATCCATATGTAATGTCTTCTCTTTTTGTTGGTGGAATGTTACCCTTCTTGTTCTCTGCACTTTCTATGAATGCAGTAGGTCGTGCGGCAATGGATATGATTACAGAAGTAAGACGTCAATTCAAAGATATTCCAGAATTGAAAGCAGCTTTAGCCGTAATGAAGAAAAATGGCGAAAAAGAATATAGTGATTGGACGCCAGCAGATCAAAAAACTTTTGATGCAGCAGATGGTAAAGCAGAATATGGTAAGTGTGTTGAAATTTCAACTGCAGCTTCGATCAGAGAAATGATTCGTCCAGGTTTATTGGCTGTTTTGGTACCTGTAGTAGTAGGTTTTACGCCTGGTTTATTAGGACTCGGTAGTGCAATGGGAGCTCAAATGTTAGGCGGGTTATTAGCCGGAGTAACTGTTTGTGGAGTATTGATGGCCATCTTCCAGTCTAATGCTGGTGGTGCGTGGGACAACGCTAAGAAAATGTTCGAAGAAGGTGTTGAGATCAACGGAAAAATGTACTACAAAGGTTCTGAACCACACAAAGCAACAGTTGTTGGAGATACGGTTGGAGATCCATTTAAGGATACTTCAGGTCCTTCTTTGAATATCTTGTTGAAATTGATGTCTGTAGTAGCATTAGTTATCGCTCCAATGTTATAAGAAAATACTGATCTAATAGATATTTCCTGAACTTTTCAGGGTTTTTGAGAAAGAGAATTCGACTACGGTGGAATTCTCTTTCTTCGTCTTGGTAAGGTCATGAACTACATTCGTCGATAAAATTCGATACTGATACGTTATGGAATCGTTAAAATTGAGTTTGGCAGGATTATGGACGGAGTTTTTATTTAAATTAAGGTATCTTTTTAGTGGTTTTTTACGTTAAAATAGGGTAAACCAAAATATCCTACGGCGAATCTACCCCAACCAAGATTTTAAGGATAAGTTTTTAATGCTAAATAAGTAAACTAATATATATGAAAATCAGAGGACCCATATTTTTCTCGCTTCTAGCTGCTGCGCTCTTAATTGGCGCTTATTTTCCTAATACTACCGCAGATAAAGAGGCAATGTTGATGCACACAATTATCGGTGGTGTCAATCAACTACATTATAGTCCCTTAGAAATTGATGATACTTTTTCTGAAAAAGTATTTGATCTCTACCTGGATCGAATCGACGCAAATCGTCGTTTCTTTACGCAAGAAGACTTAGCTCGGTTAAAGCCTTTTAAGAAAAACTTAGATGATCAAGCCTTGGAAGGTACTTACGATTTCTTTAATCTTTCAGAAGAGTTATTCCTCAAAAAGATTGATGAAACCCAAAGTATCTATCAAGAGATATTAAGTAAGCCTTTTAATTTTGACGTCAAGGAAGAAATTGACTTGAAATTGAAAAAGAAGCCTTTTGCTAAAGATGATGCTCAACTTCGAGAATACTGGAGAAAAAATCTCAAGTATGATGTCATGACGCGTTTGACGACTAAATTGGAAGCGAAAGAAGAAGGAGACGAAAAAGTAAAAGATAAATCTTACGAAACATTAGAGAAAGATGCGCGGGATGCTGTTTTAAAAGTATTTGATAAATGGTATGAAAGAATGGCGAAAGATCGAAGATCTGATCACCTTAGCAATTACCTAAATGCCGTGACTAACGTTTTCGATCCACATACGAGCTATTACGAAAGAAAAGATAAAGAGAACTTTGATATCAATATGTCAGGTACTCTAGAAGGAATCGGTGCACGGCTACAATTGGAGGATGATTATACAAAAGTAAGTAGTATCGTCCCCGGTGGACCAGCTTGGAAGGGTAAAGAATTGAGTGCGGAGGATTTGATTATGAAAGTCGCACAAGGAGACGACGAGCCAGTAGACGTAGCAGGATGGAGGTTAGATGACGTGGTTAAAATGATTCGTGGAAAGAAAGGTACGGAGGTAAGACTTACCGTAAAGAAACCAGATGGTACGGTGAAAGTGGTACCAATCGTTAGAGATGTAGTGATCTTGGAAGAAGGGTATGCAAAGTCTGTAATTTTAGATTATCCAGGAACGGTAGAAAAAGTAGGTTACATCAACTTGCCTCGTTTCTACGCAGATTTTAACCGTACCGGAGGAAGAAGTTGTGCCGTAGATGTTGGAAAGGAAATTGAAAAATTGAATAAAGAAAATGTTAGCGGAATCATTCTTGATTTGCGTAACAATACTGGTGGTTCTTTGAGAGATGTCGTGACCATGTCGGGTATGTTTATCGAAGAAGGACCAATCGTTCAGGTGAAAGCGAGAGATAGAAAACCAGAAGTTCTAAAAGATGTTGATCCGAAAGTACAATACGACGGACCACTCATCGTAATGGTGAATTCTTTCAGTGCATCCGCTTCAGAAATTCTCGCAGCAGCGTTGCAAGATTACGGTCGTGCCGTAATCGTAGGTAGTAATTCTACTTTTGGTAAAGGTACGGTTCAACGATTTTTTGACTTGGATCGAGCGATCAGAGGCAACAGTGAAGTGAAGCCTTTGGGAGACGTGAAATTGACGATTCAGAAATTCTATCGTGTAAATGGTGGTTCTACCCAATTAAAAGGAGTGGTGCCAGATATCATTTTACCAGATGCTTATCACTATACTAAGATCGGTGAAAAAGAATATGAACACGCCTTGAAATGGACGGAAATTGATCCTGTAACCTACGAGCAAAACGTGACGAAATTAGATCGCTTAAACGCAATCAAGCGTGCGAGTGAAGGTCGAATAGCAACGAGTCCCGTTTTCAAGAGAGTCTTAGAAAAAGCAAAAATCTTGAAAGATCAAGAAGATCGTACGAGTTATCCGTTGTCTTTAACAGCATACCAAACTTACCGCAAGGATTTAGAAAAGACTGCTGATCAGTATGATGATATGTTTGAAAAAATTGAAGGATTAAAAATTCAGAACCCAGCAGTAGATTTACCTTTTATCCAAGCAGATTCTTCTAGAATTGCTAGAAATGACACGTGGATAGAGTCTTTACAAAAAGATGCTTATCTAGAAGAAACCTTACGTATCATGGAAGATTTACAGCAGAAAAAATAAAAGTCGAAGGTTTTGACTTTAAAATGCGCTTTCAGCTTAGCTTGGAAGCGCATTTTTTATTGCTGTGGCCAAATGAAAATAAATTTATGCTCCAAGCGCTCAAAATCTTCTGCTACCGCAAATATTCATTCGGTCTGGAGATAATCTTATCGCTTAAGGTTTCTTTCCAGCGGGTATTGCGTACCTTTGGGGAAGGAAAGGGAAATACTAGATGGATACTGGTGTGATAGCATACTTTTTTTACCGTTTTTCCTTACCATAAATCTTTGTGGAACACTCCGCATAACTTTATAAATTAACCAGCAACGTGAATTACCTTACCTTAGAAAATGTAACTAAATCCTACGGAGAGAAAGTCCTCTTCGAAAACATTTCCTTGCACGTCGACCAAGGCCAGAAAATTGCCATCGTCGCAAAGAATGGTACTGGAAAATCTACCTTGCTCCGCGTAATCGCAGGGATAGAAGGCTCAGAAGGGGAAAACTCGAAAATTTTGTTGCGAAAAGATATTCGAATTGGCTTCTTGAATCAAGAACCAGATTTTCAAGATGATCACACGATCATGGAAGCTGTCTTCGATTCCGAGAACGCACTGATTCACTGCGTCAATAATTACGACAAGGCTTTGGCACTGCCCGAAATGCACGAAGCCTTGCAAAGTCCATTGTTGCAAATGTACGATTGGACCGCTTG
>JBGCFY010000043.1:0-18600 GCA_045110315.1 Saprospiraceae bacterium | reverse complement strand
TGATCAGTGTCAAGCAGAGTAAAAGTCCAGTTAGTCCGTACAAAAAGATATTTCCAAAGTGATGAATATGTGGATTATCGGGAGAAAGTTCCCACTCAATAGCAAACATTACAAGTGAGACCGGTCGATACAATACAGCCGAACTATTCCAATAACCAAATCGGTAATGTTCTGTTAAATGGGTCGTGATTCCCGCAAAACCTTTTTGCGTAACGTAGTTATCACTAATCGCTGAGGCATCATCTAATGCAAAATCGTGAGTATAAGTATTTGAATACAGAAGTATTCCAAATAGACCAATGAGTAAGGCTAGCAAAAGTAGAGACCTTTGCTTAGCCGAAGTGTCATTCTTCTGAACAGTTTGCCGTTTTTTGGTAGACTGCTTTTTTTCTTTCATATTATCGTAGAAACTTTAGGGAAGTTTCTTGGGGCTCCACTTAAAATAAGAAATAATATAGGCGACGAACGATATTCGTTCCTTGCCTTGGCCAAGTTTTACTTATTTTATGCACTCGTCAAAACTTGAACTACAAAATATTTTTATAAAAGTGAAAGGAGGAGCAAAATCAAAAGGAAGATACCCGTTTGCTCGCCGCAAATATAATAATTTATACAAGTTTTCAAAATTCATTCCGCAGAGAATAATGTAGTTTTAAGACATTTTCCCCTATTTTGTGTAAAATTTAATCTTGGGCACTATTTAAAGAAATTTTCACTATTGAAAAAATTACCTAGGTCTATTTATTTCCTACTTCGCAGCTACTTACTGGGCATGTTTTGCTTTTCTATTTTTAGAATATTGCTTTGTTTATCCAACTTAGAAGCGGTGCAAAACTTACCCGAGGCAGAAAGGTTTTCCTTGCTTGGTAAAGCATTTTTTATGGGCTTACGTTTTGATACGGTGATTTCGGGTTATCTCCTGATTTTGCCTGCGGTACTACTTAGTATTTTCTCGGTGATGAAAAAAGATACTGCCCTATGCTACCGTTTACTCTCCTACTTTTTGGCGATCTTATATATGATTGCCTTTGTATTCTGTTCGATTGACGTTCCTTTTTTCAATCAATTCTTTTCCCGCCTAACGGTAGCCGCACTCAATTGGGCGGACACGCCAGGATTTATTTTAAAAATGGTTTTGCAAGAGTTTAGCTATTGGTGGATTTGCATTCCGGGCTTTTTACTGCTATTCTTTTTTTGGTGGCGCTTACGCAAAATTTATCAAGATACCATTTCCTTGCCACAACGCTACAATTGGCCGATACTTTTAGGAAGCTCGCTCGTTGTCCTACTTTTATTGGGCATGGGAATTCGTGGCAGACTAGAGATTAAGTCGCCCATCCGAGTGGGAACCGCTTATTTTTCGAATTATGCCTTTCCGAATCAACTGGGACTCAATCCCGTTTTCACCTTTATCCGAAGTTATTTGAATGCACAAAAATCAGAAAACCAAAGTATTCAATTGATGGACAATCAAGCTGCGATTGCGGCGGCGCAGCAGTATTTACAGGTTTCGGTGCAAGATAGTTTTCAATCGCCCATTGCTCGACAAATCCTTCCCGATAGCCTTGCCAAAAAGCACAACGTTGTCATTGTAATGATGGAAAGTATGAGTGCGGCTAAGATGGAACGCTATGGTAATCCACATCAACTCACTCCTTTTCTAGATAGTCTTGCCACCCAAGCATATAGCTTTGATAATATTTATACTGCGGGCATTCATACCTTCAATGGTATTTATTCTACCCTTTTTTCTTATCCTGCTTTACGCAAACAACATCCTATGAAAGGAGTGGAAATGCTTCAGTACCACGGGATTGCTTCTGCCTTAAAGCAACACGATTACCAAACTATTTTTTTTACAACCCACGATGAGCAATTTGACAACGTTGGTGGTTTCTTGAGTGCGAATGACTTTGAGCAAATTATTTCTGCCAAAGATTATCCTGCTGATAAGATCAAGAGTACCTTGGGTGTGCCTGATGATTATTTATTTGAATTTGCCGTACCAAAGCTCAATACGCTGCACGCCAAAGGACAACCCTTTTTGGCTGCTTTTATGACGACGAGTGACCACGGTCCGTACATCGTTCCCCCTTATTTTAAAGGAAAACAATCCGACATTAGAAAAGAAATTGTGGAATATGCAGATTGGTCGATCCGCAAGTTTCTACGTTTGGCGCAAGCCCAAGCTTGGTTTGACAATACGATTTTTGTTTTCGTAGCGGATCATGGAACGTCCATGCAAAACAAGTACGATTTGCCCTTGAATTACCATCATAGTCCACTCATTTTCTACGCGCCTAAATTATTTCCAACAAAAAAGACCTTCCAGCAAGTTGGTGGTCAAATTGATATTTTTCCTAGTGTAATGGGCTTATTACAATTGCCTTACGTCAACAATACCCTCGGCGTAGACCTTTTTAAAACGCAGCGCCCCTTTATTTACTTTAGCGCAGACAATAAATATGGTGTTTTAGACCAAGAACATTTTTTGGTGGTTCGAGAAAGTGGAGGCAATGCTTTGTACAAATACCGACAAGGAGATGCTCAGAATTACTTAGATAGCTTGCCACAACTCGTAGATAGCATGCACCATTATGGCAAAGCAATGTTTCAAACTACGCAGTGGATGATTGATAAAAAACTGGTGGGAAAAACGGATAAGATAAAGTAAGTACCTTGAAGTTATTTAAGGTAAAGGAGCGCGGCAAAGTAGTTTGCTAAGCAAGCTGAATTTGAAACTACTTTGCAACGCAGTAGAGCGGAGCCATCAATTTACACGAATTCATTTTCGATATAGCCCCGTGTATCCGTTTGATCGTAAAAATCTGATGTTACTCTTTTTTCGAAAATAATCTTGGTGTGCATCCTTCCTTTATACCATATGGCAGCGTGATCTTGTAAAACCTGCACCAACTTCCAACCATCGGCTGCGTATTCTTCCACAACCTCTTCAATTTTGGAATTTGGTTTCCCGGTCCACATACTGTGCTTGATTGATACAAATTTATAGGTATACATAAGGATAGATTTTGATGTTGAGATAGTATTTTGTCGTTTAACAAATCTTGATATTATTAAGTTGACAAAAAAATAGCTTTTTGGCAAAAATACACGAGGAATGACGTTAAAATCTCGACTAATGTCGCGCTACGGAATCGCTTAAATCCCATTTTTAAATCTGGGCAAATCCGCTTTGTACAAATAGTGATATAAGTTATACAAAAACATAAAGTCAATGCCGGTCCATTCCATGTGAATGCCGTATGGATTTCCATCTTTATGATTCGAATGCCACCAACGATCCGATGATTTCCAACCGTTGGGTGCTTTACAATCGGCGGTTCCAAAACAAGGACCACTCCAAGGAGCCGTGTTAATCATGGCTTCTAAGTCTGTTTTTTTGATTCGCTTATCTAAGGCTTTTTTATTAAAAACGGAATAGGCTAAAGCGTACACAATCTTATCAGACTTGAGACAACGTTTCGCAATTTTGCGGGGCGACCAATTGCCCGTCATGATAATGGCTTCAAAAATCATGTGATGGTTGCGTTCCGCTTGCATATTAAATGCCCAGCCAAACGAACTTGATAAAATTCTACCAATATTTTTCGAAGAACCTTTTTGATACGTTTTTAGGTATTTTTTTTCGGTGATGCGATCCGCCGCTTTTGCGATCAGGTAATTAAATGCTCGAAGGTCGCCGCCCCATTCATTGGGTACTTTTTCTCCGTTCGGTCCTCTTACTCTCCATTTATTATTACGCATATACGAAACCATTACATGGGTATAATAGCTCGCTAAATCCGAAAATTTTTCTCGGGTATTTCCGTAGGTTTCCTTGGGCAGCAACTCTTTGACGAAGGCAAAACCCATAAGCAATGCCAGTGCTTGATCCTGCGAAATAAAATATCCCTTTTCTAAAGTTGGAGTGCCACAACCATAGGCAGATTTCAGACAGTTATACGTTTGATTTGCTTTTTTAAAACGCATTTCGCCGGCTGTATTTCCTTTTGCTTTTTTATAAAAATCAGCAGCAACGTCATCTCGGATGAAGAATCCATCTAGTTTTGGCGCTAAGCCCAAAGCAATTTCTGCGGCACGATCTAAGCGTTCGTAGGTTTTTAGCGCAAGATATAGTTCTTGTTTAGTTTTGGTAACGGATTGCTTGGCATCCAATAAATTTCGGTATTCCAATGCTAAGGTAGCAATGTAGTATCCGTGGAAAACGGTCGCATCTCCCCACTCTACCATCCCTTTTCCCGCTCGACGGTTACAATCGGAATCCTTCAAATGCCAATTTTGTTGACAATCAACTGCCGAATTTCGCCCCGCCATCGGTAAGCTTTGTCCAGAATTTTCGCCCAAGTCGATAAATCCGACACCGCCATCCAAGCCCAAAAACCGTTGGCGATATTGCCAATATTTATCTAAGTTTTTTTGTGCGGTTTGGGCAACGGTGGTGTAGGAAATTAGGAGGAGGAAAAAGATTAGAGGAAGTTTCATGTAGTGGGTTTGAGTTTGGAGGGAGTAGTTTTACAGATGATTTGATAAAAACTATGGGAATGCGGCTTTGTGCTACGACTGTTATGTGGACCTCCTCACGACAGTAGACACCTAGATAATAAAATTCAATAACATTAAGCAGCACTTTGAACTGCTAAAAAATCAGCCATTTCTCTAGGAGATTTTCCTCCTAAGGAAGTATGGATTCTTTTTGTATTGTACCATCCATCGATACAATTAAAAACAGCAGAAAAAACTTCGCTTTCATTTTTTGCTTTTTCACTCAATTGCATTCACCGGCTTTGGCTACACCTAGTACACCCCTAATGGATTATTTGCCAAAGTAGCCTGAATACCGTTTTCATTTTTCTTCGTTGATTAATTTTTCACCATAAAATAAAACACCAAGTGAAATAACTAAACATGGAATTAATCCCGTAGTAAAGGAGTGAGGTAAACCCAGTATTATTATTGAAGCGATAAAATATAATATTATTCCAAATCCAAATTTTAACATTCGTTCAATACCATTCATGTTTTTAGTTTGGTACACGATGAAAAATGGAATAAAAAAGCTTAAAAGAAATCCCCCCATTCTACTATTAATGTTTGCTTCAGAATCTAAAGTCATAAATCCCAGAATGGATATCACTATTATATTTAAAATAATTAGAAAAATACCATTAGTTATTTGATTTGCTAGCGACTTCTGTTTTGTGATTTCCATATCTTTTGTTTTTATAAAAAATAGTTTTGTCTTGGTACTTATCTGAAAATAAAGAATTGATTATTTTCAAAATATTTCACCATTTGTTTAAATACTATTCTTTTTACTAACGATATTCTATTTACAAAAGTGGCGTTTTTCTTTTTTTAAATAGTATTCCCCTACAAAATATCCGTAATCATCAAATTACACCCTCTTATCTCGCTATCATCCAAACGCCCCAAAACTTCAAAACTTCCGTCCTCATAAACTTTCGCCAAATCATCCGTAGCAATAAACGCGCAAGAATCTAAGTTGGCTAAATCAATGATGTTCAATGCGCCCGTCCGACCAATTTTTTCGAGCGATAACGGGTCAGAGATTTGACGGGCTTGTACTTTCATCGTTGGCGCAGGATGAAATAAACCAGCTTCTTTGGCGTACGCTTGCGAGAGTAATTCTGTCATCCCATATTCAGAGTGAATGTGCCTCAACTGAAAAGCATTTCCTAGAATTTGGTGCAATTCGGTGCGGGTAATTTCTTTGGCGCGACCTTTCATTCCGCCCGTTTCCATAATAATTATGTTTGACAAATCCCTGGAATATTGTTTGGCTAAATCCCAAAGCGCGAAACTAACGCCAATTAAAACGGTCGGGATTCCTTTGGTCTGACAAGCTTCCAAGCGTTGTATCAAGGCTGCTTGATTGTCTAAGAAAAAACCGCTTTCTGCGTAGCGAGAATCTTGGATAAATTGATCAACCATATACACCAAGGACGAACCTTCCCGCTCCAGATAAGAAGGCAACAATGCCAAAAAACAGTAGTCCTGCGGATCTCCGTAAAAATGCTTGAAAATCTTGCGACAAGTTTCATCGTACAAACGCAACGATCTGAGATGATGTTTACTCGTCGTTTGCCCAGTCGTGCCGCTACTCGAAAAACTACGGACGGCTTTCCACTCCCCCGTTTGAATCTGATAGTTCTTGAATAACGAAATTGGCAAAAAAGGAATATCAGCGATTTGTTGCACCTCCGCTACGCGACAACCGAGTAATTGTAAATACTTCCGATACAAAGCATTATGGGTCGCTTGGTAATGAAATATGGCAAGGCTTACTTTCGTAAAATCCTGCGTCTCGATGTTATTGATTTGATGTAATAAAGCTTCCCGCAAAGTGGTAATTTAACTAGTGAAGTTTAAGGGATAGTAGATTTTATCCTAAAAAATTTAGTACGTGCAAATTTAAAACAAAAACCTGCAATTCTCGTTAAGAAATAAGGTTCTTGCTGCTGATTACTATAGCAAAACGAATATTGATCGGCTTAAATAAGTGCTAGCTGACCATTTTATTAATAATCCAGCACAAAAACAACTTTGGTTAGCAGATAATTTATATATTAGACTTTATTGATGTGCATCTTTAGAATCGTTAATTCGCTCAAGCTTATGAAATTACTCAAATATACTTTTTTCTTTGTCCTACTTACAGTGCTTTCTTGCACAAAACCACCCGATTATCCAATTGAACCCGTCTTGGAATTTAATCGCTTGAGTAAGAATTCGTTGGAGCAAGGTAATCAAAATGATTTTGTGGATATTATCTTTGATTTTACCGATGGCGATGGCGATATTGGTCACGAGGAAAATACCTTAGACGTTACCTTGACGGATACGCGAGATGGGACCGAATTCATTCAATTTAGAATTCCAGAAGTGCCTGAGCAAGGCGTAGGAAATGGAATTTCGGGAGAGATTTCTGTGCGAATTTTTGGGACGGGAACTTGCTGCATTTTCCCGGACGGTAGAACTTGCGAAAGTGATATTAATATTCCCACCGATGAAGTAATTTTCCTCCTGCGTATCACCGATCGAGCGGGTAACGAAAGTAACCAAATTGAAATCGCGCCAATAACGCTACTTTGTAATTAGAACGTACTTAATACATTGTACTTAATTCGCTGCCATAAATTTATAGACTAAACCTACATTATAACGCGTAGACTGTCCGATGTTTTCACCAGAAAGCGTATATGCTCCGCCTAGGAAAACACCATATTGAGGTTGAATACCGTAATAAATTGTTCCTCCTACGCGCAAATAACTCGTTCCGGAACCTGCAAAAATTCGCGTATCCGCCGCTGCATTGAAGGTGCGATAATAATCCAACCAAGTATCCAAATAAAGAAAAGCATTCGAATATCCTGCTTTCAAGGAAACAGGTAAAATGTGTTGCAATACAGGATTAAAGCGTAGCTCGTAGCCAGATTGAATTTGTAAAAACCAACCCGCAAAAGCATCATATTGCGCTAAGACTCTACTTTGTAAAATAGTAGCTGCTTGTCCGATTGGATTCGCAGAACTTGTTTTATAATTAGACAATGGAAAACTAGCTCCAATCGAACCAATCAGAGATAAATTTCCACTCGAAAGCTTAGCTCGGTACGGTCGATATTTAAGCGCAACGATACCATCTTGAATGCCACGATTCAAACTATCTGTCCAGATAAAAGGAATTGAGAATACGATATCTAAGGAATCTGTAAAGCCGTGACTTGCGAAGAAATTAATGGTCTGTGTAGTATTATCAATGGCTCGTTCTTCACTCCCAAAATAGTAAACCGAGTAACTATCCGTTGAATAACTCAAGGCGACATCCGTATTTCCACGTCCTTTCATGTAGCCGTCAATCGCGCCTTGCCCAATACAGCTTAGTGCTGTACCACCACAAAAAAGCAAAATCAATAGTAAGCGTAGTCTTATCATCGCCAAACAAGTTACGCCGAAATCATTTTATAATTTGTCGCTCTGCCAACAAGTTTAGGAAGTCATCGCTAACCAATCAATATCTTTTCGTAAAAAACTCAAGGTCTTTTCTTCTTCCGAATCGGGCTCAGGTGGAGTATTGTATACCCAATTAGCTACGGGCGGCAAACTCATCAAGATAGATTCTGTACGACCATTTGAATCCAAGCCAAACTTCGTCCCGCGATCCCAAACAAGATTGAATTCTACGTAGCGTCCTCTCCGCAAAGCCTGCCAGTTCTTTTCTTTCTCGCCGTAGCGCTTAGAGATATTACGCTGTACCATTTCGCGATAAGCAGGAACGAAAGTCTCTCCTACCGACTTTACAAATTCAAAACGTTCTAACTTAGAAATACCCGTTTTATCGGTCAGGTGATCAAAGAAAATGCCGCCAATACCACGCGTTTCGTTTCGATGTTTGATAAAGAAATAATCATCTGCCCATTTTTTAAACTCGGGATAATACGTTGGGTGATGTTGATCACAAGCATTTTTGAGATGTTGGTGAAAAATTTGCGCATCGGCCGGTACCACGTAGTGTGGAGTCAAATCAATACCACCACCAAACCACCAGACGCCGGTTGACATTTCAAAGTAGCGGACATTCATGTGAATGATTGGCACCATCGGACTTTTAGGGTGCAATACAATGGATACACCCGTGGCATAGAAAGAACCTTCTTCTAACTTTAAGGTTGCAGCCATTTTTTCCGAAATGGGACCGTGAACTGCCGAAAAGTTAACGCCACCTTTTTCGATGACTTCCCCTTGAATGACGCGCGTTCGACCACCGCCACCGCCGTCTCGTTCCCACAAATCTTGCTGGAATTTTCCGACGCCATCTAATTCTTCCAAGCTAGCACAAATTTGATCTTGCAAGGTTTTAAACCACTCCGTTATTTCTGTTTTATTAATTTCCATGATGGTATTTTTTTAAACAGCGGTCCACGATACAACCGCTAGCCGTTTAAGCTTTATTTAGCTAATTTTTCCTTGGCCGCAGCGACTACTTTTTTAGCATTACCAATAAAAGCTTCTCCTTCAACGATGACGATTGGTCGTTTCAAAAAAGTATATTCATCTAGAATTAATTGTCGATATTCTTTGTCGGCTAAGTTTTGGTCTTTAATGCCCATTGATCGATACTTCATGGCCCGCTTATTCAATAAGGCTTCGTATGATCCTGCGACTTTCGCTAATTCATCTAAGGCTTTCGCCGAAATATTTTTTTCCTTGAGATTTTGCAGCTCAAAACGATCATCTACATCCAATTCTTTGATAATTCTTACACAAGTTGAGCAACTCGAGAGGTGATAAATTTTATTCATAGTATTTATTATCTATTTTTACAATTGAAGCTTGGAGTTGCCACTGATTTATAAAAGTACTTTCCTGAGATAAATACTGAGACAACTTCTTTAAAAATAGCCTTGGTAGGTTATTTTTATTCTCACAAAAGTAAAACATATTTTCTAAAAAAAATACCGAATGAAGATTATTCCAGCCTCCGAACTCATAATTAATCCTGATGGTAGTATTTATCATTTAAACCTTCGCCCTGAGCAATTAGCCACGACGGTAATTACCGTTGGCGACCCAGATCGTGTAAGTGCCGTTTCAAAGCATTTTGACCGAATTGACCATCAAGTACAGAAGCGAGAATTTGTTACACATACTGGTTCCTACCAGGGCAAACAACTCAGTGTCATTTCGACGGGTATTGGCACCGACAACATTGATATTGTCTTCAACGAGTTAGACGCCTTGGTCAACGTAGACTTTACGACACGCCAAGTCAAAACGGAATTGCAATCCTTAGATATTATTCGGATTGGTACCTCTGGCTGTTTGCAGGAAGACATTCCGCTGGATAGTTTTTTACTTTCTTCTTACGGTTTGGGTTTGGATGGTTTGCTCCATTTTTACAATGCGCCTCACAATGCCGATGAGACAATGGTGCATCATATGTTTATGCAAGATGTCGGTAAAAAGATGAGCTTTCCCATTCGACCGTATCTCGCTCAGGGAAGCCAATCTTTGTTGAAAAGGTTTGGTGGTGATATGTTAAAAGGAATTACGGTGACGTGCCCAGGTTTCTACGCACCGCAAGGTCGCCAAGTAAGGGCTGAAATTATCAACGAAAATTACCTGGAAAATTTAGTGGATTTTCAGTACGATGAACATCGCATTACTAATTTTGAAATGGAGACGGCTGGTATTTATGGACTTGCAAAAGTGTTGGGACACCAAGCTGTTTCTTGCAATGCTTTGATTGCAAATCGAGCGACCAATAGTTTCAGTCAAACGCCTACACAAACGGTAGATAAGTTGATTGAGTTGGTTTTAGATCGAATCTAGTTCTTAATTTTTGAGCTTGCCACAACAATTGTTAGGGCAAGCTCAAAAAGTTTTATAAAGTGCTGAATGATGCTAAACTATTCTGTAACGTGTTCTGCTTGATTATTCGTCAAATCTACCAACCAGTCCTTAAAAAGAACACCATTTACTTCAATCTCCGTAGCGTCTGGCTGTAACAAGAAAGTGTGCCTTGAACCATTTGTATAGTATACTTTCCAATTGCCTAATTGATCAAATAAAGTCTTGATTTGATTCAAGCCGACTTTGAACGTAGCATTGTCAATTGGCAGCGCACCATTCGCACAATTATTTTGGCTAAAGCCATAAAAGAAACGAATTGTATCATCAAAATAAGTAGAACACAAACCAAATTGTCGGTTCGGGTATTTTTTAGAAAGATATTCGTAGAATGCTTGAATTTTGTTGTCGTACGTTCCTTCAACGAATTGGTCGTAATCGGCAGGGAATGGAAATTTAAATAAGTCTAACCATTGTTCCGCCAAACAATCAGGAAAAATATTTGGACTTAAAAAGATTGGTCCAGCATCCACGATCGTTGTAACCTTAACTCCGGTAAAAGCATCTGCTACTGCGTTGAAATTGAGGTACGTACCAAAACCACCCGCACTAGATCCCGTAAAAATAATTTCGTCGACTCCTTTATCATTAAAGTAAGGAGCAACCTCCGCAATGATCTTTTGCAGATTACTGTAACCATTCATGTTTTGATTTTGTGGACCATCCTCTACATCCCCATCACTGTTCCTGCCAGAATGGACATCTCCCGTGCTGTAGGGTACAAAAACGATGTTGTAATCCTTGAAAGGATTTGCGGGATTATCTCGATTAAGTATTCCTGGATTAACATTGTCGGGACTATTGAGCGAAGCATTAAATTCTGTAAGCCCAAAAGCACTTGGATTAAATTCACAAGTTGTACGGTTAAAACAAGCACCACCACCTTGCAAGTAGATGATTAATTTTTTGGAATCGTCGTTGAGGTTTGCGACGTAACCCGTTGTACTGCCATCACGAGCAAACATATCCGATTTGGGAATCCAGAACCAACTTTTTTGGCTAGCTTCCGCATCGGCAATCGTTATTACAACTTCTGGTGTCGTCGTGGTATCGTCATCTTTACTACAAGCGACGGTCATTAAAAGAAAACTACAAAGAAATAGGTAAGCGAAATTTTTCATACGTTATTTTTTCAGAAGTGTTAAATTGATTATTGAATTTGTTTGGGAATCTAACAGAAGGACAATAGAAAGGTTTTAAAGTTCAAAAGATTAGTAAGTACTAACACAACTTAATGGTAAAAACATTTCGTCTTAGTACTTACTTTGTAATAAAGCTAATTAATTATTTTGATCTTATAAAATAATCCAGTACCAATTCCTAAAACGACAAATGACCAATCAGTAGTCCTGATCGGTCATTTGTAATTTCTATTTCTGCTAGCTGAAAGACTTAATTAGCTATTTGACTTTTTATGATCTGCCAAGAATTTGGCTAAACCAATATCCGTTAAAGGATGGTTCAACAATCCTAAGATAGATTTCAAGGGACAAGTAACGATATCTGCGCCTGCTAGTGCTGCATCTACGATATGTTTTGCATTCCGAATTGAGGCCGCGAGAATTTCTGTATCATATTGTTGAATTGCGTAAAGTTCTGCGATTTGGTGAATCAACTGCATTCCATCCCAAGTTGTATCATCAACTCTTCCGACGAAAGGAGAAAGATACGTAGCTCCTGCTTTTGCCGCAAGAATAGCTTGTCCCGCAGAGAAAACTAACGTACAGTTGGTACGAATTCCTTGTTCCGTGAAGTAACTAATTGCTTTTACCCCTTCTTTAATCATTGGTACTTTTACGACGATATTAGGAGCAATGCCTGCCAACTTCTTTCCTTCTTCGATCATACCTGCAAAATCGGTAGAGATCACTTCTGCGCTTACATCTCCTTCTACGATATCACAAATTGCTCGGTAATGCTTCATTACATTTTCTTCTCCGGCGATACCTTCTTTTGCCATTAAAGATGGAGTGGTCGTTACACCATCTAATATACCAAAAGCTGTAGCTTCTTTAATTTGATCAAGACTTGCAGTGTCAACAAAAAATTTCATGTCTTTAATAAGTTAAGTGGTGAATAATTTTGGTTGTTACTTGGACAAGCTTTTCGCGGATCATTGGGATAAGCTTGGCGGATAGGAAAAAAATTAGGTGAGAAATCATGTCGCACCGCTACAACTTCTTACCCTTGCTGCATTTCTGCCCTGGGGGAGTTCAGAAGGAGCTAGTCGCATGACTCTCACCGACCACAAAAGTAAGGTGATTTTTTGAAAAAAAAAGCTTTTCAGACATTTTTTTCAAACAAGTTTAATTTAATTTATGCTCGCTCATATAGGCATTTGCTAACTCCTTCATTCTCAAGCAAAAAAAAGCCTATCCGTACAGATAGGCTTTTATATATTATAAGGTTGCATGATTCAAAATGAGTGAGGCAATTTGTAATCGCTAAAAAGCTTACACTGCCTGTTACTAAAATTTGAGGGCAGCAGCATAAAACTGCCGCACCTCAATTGCTTTAGCGATGATTTAAATTTTGTTTGATTTAGATTTTTACTACGAAGGGGGAAAATAATAATGCGCTTATACCTTAAGTCATCTTGAGACGACCGAGTAAGATCAATTTAGTTTAATCTGGGAGTAATTATGGGGGGATGGCGTATGAAAAGATCTACACTTAGAACACTTAATACATTGCAATTCTCGTGCCAACGACCAAATTTTTGCCGTCACAAACCATTTTTTTGAAATAAAAACTTGCAAAAACCACAAAAACAAAATAAAATTATATTTTTGTGACAATGTAAATTTACGTATCTGATTTTTCAATAATCTTTGTTTGCTCTCCAAAGTACTGAATAAACTGCCGCATTTCGCTTGCTAACTTCTTATTTTGCGTAGCTCGTTCGTAAGTTCCAGCCATAAAACTTAGTGTTTCGTAGAAAAACTGATCCATCTCGTGCACCTGCATATCGGCCGTCCATAAATCTACTTTCAACGTACTTAAAGTTTTACGATCAAAAAAAGATAATAAAACGGCTTTACAACGCTCTGCTTCAGGACCGTTCGGATTATCTTCGTTTTGCCAATCAATATCTACGGGTACTTTATCTTTATTTAAACCGATAGAAACTTTGATGTCTGATTTTTTAACGACTTTATTGTCTAACATAATCTTATTCTTTTGAAATATTAGGAGTAGCCGAATCAATTGCAGATTGATCGGCAAGTTGTTGTAATTGATGAGAAGGATATTTGAAAACACCCGCTTGTATTCCTTGGGCTGCATTAACCATCGCTTGCGCAACGACTTCCGCTTCGATCGGTTGGTACCGACTGAGCATTCCTCCCGTCAGCCAATCAATCCTTTTACCAAGGAAGCCCGCGATGGTTTCGCCCCAACGATTTTCGTTGCGCTTCCCCAAGAGTACGGAGGGTTGAAAAATATGAGTTGCCCAGAACTCCAACGGCTTAACCGCGGCTTCCAGCTTACCTTTTACCCGACTATAAAAAAAGAGTGCTTCTTGATCTGCCCCCACAGAAGAAACCAGTAAAAATTGATTTACTTTATTTCTAGCCGCAATTTTGGCGATTTCGTAAGGATAGTGATAATCAACTTTGAGGAAAGTCTTTTGATCACCTGCTTTCGCCATCGTCGTACCAATACAGTAAAATAAATCGTTACCCTGAATATTCACAGTCGCTTCTTCTAAGCGATCAAAGTTAATTTTTACGACTTCTAACTTATCGTGCTGGACTTCCAAATTGTCCTTACGAGTAAATGCAATTACTTTATGGTAATTAGCGGAGGCCAACAAATAGCGCAGGCAATAGGAACCAACGAGTCCCGTAGCACCGAAGAGTAAAGCAGTTTTGCTATTTTTAGTAATCTCAATGGCCATAAATGTACGTTGATGCGCTAGGCACTTTTTTTAATATTTGCGCAAAGTTAAGGATTATTATTGAACTGTTTTAGTAATATAAGAAACAGATAAACCACCCCAAATGCCAAGTCCGCCATTAATATTATTTTCAACACGTGTGTAGGATGAAAATGGTCCTTGGTTAATCGCATTGAACTCTAAAGAATTCCAAAAGTTATAATGGACTTGATCAATCGTACACCATTTCATCGTCAAAGTATCTCCTACCGTCAACAAGCCGAACGTTTCTTGCTCAATGGGTTCGTTCCGAGGTTCTCCTTTGGCTAAAGGAAATTCAAAACTCTTTCCATCAAAAAAAACATCGTCCGTAACGGAGTTAAACCCAGGAATAAAAGCTTCTCCGTTAATACTTGTGAAGTACCGATAAAAACTCACCAACGAATCGGGATCGGTTACGAAGCAACGCATCTCTAATAAGTTCGTGGGTGGATTGCCCGGTGGATCGACAAACTGAATCGAATCTAATGGCACTAATGGTGGAATTGTCGTACTTGCCGTTATGAGCTGATTTTCTACCCGAATTTCCAAAGTATACGTTTTACCTACTTCTCCTATTAAACTAAAACTGGGATCAAGATACAGACAAACATTCAAGGCTAAGTCTTCTAATTCAACACCAAAGGCTTGTGCCACTAATATTTGCTGGGCGGGACTTAATTCGGAGAGACACAGTTCGACCAAGTTGACGGAAGAACTTCCATTTGAAACGGTAACTTGCGCATCTCGAACAAAAAGATTGTTAAGTGTTTCTAAGCTAATTTCATTAGAAAAGGGAATACTTCTCGTCAGAATTACATACGGTGGCAAAGCTTGATCCCCCGCTTCAATGTAGCCTTCTACAACAATATCCGTGGGATCGGTAGAAATTTCTGGTAGGAATTCTTCTTCACAAGCGACACTGCAACAAAGGAGTAACAAACAAAAGCTTATATTTTTAATTGTAGCTGCCATTATTTTTTCTTTTTTTGTTGCCATTTAAAATTCCATGTGACGGAGGGTATTATTGGGAATAAGGAGACTTTGTAAGCCGTAGCTTTTGCACTTCCCGCCTGTAAGTTTGTTTCAAAAGCAGTATAAGTAAAAAATGGATTTCTGCGATTGTAGATATTATAAATAGAGAACACCCAACTCGAGCGAAAATTTTTCTGAGATTTTGGATTCGGTGTATACGTTGCCGAAAGGTCAATGCGGTGATAATTTTCGAGCCGTGCGCTATTCCTTGGTCCGTATTCTACGTTAAGGTTTTGCTCAATGAGAAATAAACTCTTAATGGGTGTAAAAGCATTACCTGTTCCAAAGACCAGCGCGCCTCCAAATTCCCATTTATCATTTAAACGATAATTACCCACCACAGATAAATCGTGCGTACGGTCATAATTTGCAGCGAAGACTCTTCCATCTTCAATATCTGGAAAACTTCTCTCCGTTCTCGATAAAGTATAGCCAATCCAACCCGTGAGTTTCCCTTTATTTTTTCTTAAAAATAACTCAATACCATAACTCCGCCCTTCCCCAAAAACAAAACCTACATCTGCTTCTTGCGTTGGATTGCTGACGTAAGTATCGGGGTAGTCAATTTGATCCCATAAATCTTTGTAATAGATTTCGACGGAAGTTTCGTAGACATTATCCTTCAAGTTTTGAAAATAGCCCAACGCGTACTGAATACCGCGCTGTGGTCTCACCCGTTCTGAACTCGGCACCCACACATCCGTTGGCAAGGTACTCGTAGAATTACTGACAAGATGTACAAATTGGTTGGTTACCGTCACGCCCGCTTTGAGGGAAACTCGTTCGTTAATACTATACTTTCCCGTTACTCTCGGCGCTAAGCCGTAATAAGTTTTTACGGGTTCTCCTCGGTCGTAGCTTCGATTGGAAATAGCGGATTCGAAAGGACCTACTTGTGTAAAAATAGAAGCTCTAATCCCGTAATTGATGCGCAAACGATCCGTTACTTTGTAATCATCCAATAAGTATAAAGCTGCCTCGTGAGCATATTTTTTTTGCAAATTAGTCGTCTCAAATTCTACTTCTCCCGAAGTTGCATTTGCAATATTGGGCGTCAAGCGATGAAAAGTATAGTTGGCACCAAACTTCAAATTGTGCTTATTCGAAGGAAAGTAGTCAAAATCAATTTTAGCATTATAATCTCGAACGCCCGAAACGACGTTAATCTTAAATTGATCTTGCCCTCCCTCAAAAGAGAAATCGTAGTCATTATAAATAGCCGAGACATTCATAAATAACTTATCCGAAAACAAGTGATTCCAGCGTAAAGTTGCCGTCGCATTTCCGTAAGGTAAATTAAAGAAAAACCCACGCAGATTGGAAACATAGTTCAAAACATCCCGACCAAAATAACCACTCAGGTACAAACGATCTTTATCCGAAAAGCGATAATTAATCTTCGTATTCAAATCATAAAAGTAGTAGTTCGTTCCTTCGAAATCGGTTCCTTTCAAAGCTGGCTGCGCCAAATCAAAAGCGTAAGTTCGACGAGCAGAAACGATGAAGGAACTTTTATCTTTTTGAATCGGTCCTTCCACCGTTAAGCGAGAAGCAATCAAACCGATTCCCCCTTCTACCGCAAAATGCTTATTGTTTCCCTCTTTCATCTGAATATCCACTACCGACGATAAGCGACCACCATAATTGGCAGGCATTCCTCCTTTGATCAGCGTTGTATTTTTGATCGCATCCGCATTAAAAACTGAGAAAAATCCAAGCATATGCCCAGAGTTATAAACAACTGCCTCGTCCAACAAAACGAGGTTTTGATCTGGTCCACCACCGCGCACATAAAACCCGGCATTCCCCTCTCCTGCCGAAGCAACACCTGGTAATAATTGTAAGGTTTTCAAAATATCAACTTCTCCCAATAATGCTGGCAAGCGCTTGACATTTTCCATGGATAAATCAATCGTACCCATTTCAGTACTTTCAACGTTCTCATCGGCTTCCTTCGCCGTCACGACGACTTCCGTGATGGTGATTCCTTCTACGAGTTCTAGATTGAGTCGTTGATCTGCTGTCAAGTTAATCCGTATTGTTTTTTCGGTATAACCGAGGTAAGAAAAGACGAATTCGTAGCTTCCCTCTGCTAAGGTCAACGAGTAAAATCCGTATGCATTCGAGCTTGTTCCTTGAGCAGGATTGGCAGCGTTGTAGACATTAGCACCGATGAGTGTTTCGCCCGAGGCGGCATCTTTAAGGTAACCACTGAGGGTAAACTTTTGTTGGGCGCTCAGGCTAACAAAAGCAAAGCAGAAAAGAAGAAATAGAATGACTTGTTTCATGAGTTCCTTAGAAAACGATGATAATGAAAAGAAATAAAAGCTTATCTTTCAACTAAACAAGTTACTTGATGAAGTAGTTGTCAATTGCTTAGAAGTTATTTCAAAATCACTTATTTGTAAACGGGTGTAATTTTAAAGCCTTCCTTTTTCAACAGGCGTAGCAATCCTTTTTTACCCCCGAGATGTCCCGCGCCGACGGCATAACAAATAGATTGTTCTTTTGCAATCAAGGCAAATCGTTCTGCCATCACTTTATTTCGATCAAAAAGTAAAACTTTGCGTAAGCCTTTCGCATTTTTGCGGGCGGCTTTGTATAATTTTCGTAGATCAGCTGTTTCGTACAAACGAGTCATTTTCAGGAGTTGTTTTTGAAAACGATGTACATTTTTGGCGGTCCAGATTAAGGACTTGACTTGATAATCGAGTGGTATCTTTTGTAGGATTTCGATTTGTTCTTCGAAGCTTTCGATTCCTAATAGAATTTTATCCTGTTCACGAGCGTATTCCCAAAGCGATTCGTCGAGCGAATGTGGCATATCCGAAGAGAGCACACCTTCGCTCAGCATATTGGAGATGAGCATGGGTAAAGATCGATCAAAAAGAATCAGATCCATTCCGGTTAAAGAAGCAAAAAGTTTCCCGATTTTTTTGTAGGCTTTTGCTGGGATTAGTTCGCTAAGAAACATACCTTCCGGCAAATCCATTAGATTCTCAGAAGTATTGAGCTTCATTTCGTCGAGACTAAACTCGGTTGCGAATGCTTCACACTCGTCAATTTTTTCGTGTACAAGTGCACGCTGTTGAAAAGCCCTTAGGTCTTTAACGTGCATAGTGCCAAATAGATAGGATGGATTTTTCAAAGGTTTGCCCGATACTTTCCAGAGCAAGGTATTTTTCTTCTTTTTCATA
>JBGCFY010000042.1:0-4016 GCA_045110315.1 Saprospiraceae bacterium | reverse complement strand
TGTTTTAAAATAGATAGATGATTTATTTGCAAGCCATTGATTTCCAATATTTCAGCTAATTTTTTTCCCCGTAGCGATGGCTACGAAAAAAAAATGGAGCTTCATCTTGAAAAACAAGCGCTTACAACTAATTTCAACCCCTATTTTTAAACAACTTCAAAGTTTTGCTTTGGGTATTTGTAGAAGAAATGTAGCAAATCAGAAAAAAAGTGATAAAAAAATAAAAAATAAAAACAGTTTAACGATTTTGGTAATAAGAGTATCTCACAAATTTTACTTGAGCAAACCTCCTATCCATCAAATAATAATTTTGGCATCTTGAAGATCAACCGATTAGTCGTACGTTTTCAAAAAAAAGAAATCCTTCCGGTTTGTTACAAATTCAAAGTTTGAGCTACAAAAAAGGAAAGATTTTTCTTAACTTTAACTTAAGTACTAATACATATTAATCGCAATTCGATTTTAATACGTCATAACGTAGTACACGGTAAATAAGTAATTTTATTTACCAATCACTTAGATCAACGCTCAAACATTGCACATGAATTCGACACACCCAAAATGGAGCTTTAGAGAATTTACCACTTTCCTCCTCATTTACGTTTCTTATGCTGATGAGATCTTTACCAAGGAAGAGGAAGCAGCTATCAAAAAACGAATTGAAGAAAAAACTTTTGAGAAAGTATTGGCAGAATATAATAGCCAAACGGACGCGGAAAGACTTTCTATCATTCTTACTTATAAAGGTATCTACTACCCTACTGCTGGTCAAAAAAATGAATTGGTTTATTTGATTAAAAAGCAATTCATGGCTGATGGTGTTTTTTCTTTCGAAGAACAAAAGCTATTTGAGGTACTCAATAAGTTAATTTAAAATAGGTAAGTAGTTCGCAGAATTAAATTAACTAATAACTTGAAAGCCTTTTCAACTTATTGTAAACTCAATTTCCGCGAACTACTTAAGAGTACTAAGACCAATTAATTCACTTATTAATTGGTTTGCTCGACGCCAGTTGTGGTGGAAGATTCTACGCCTGCTAAAGTGGTTAAAATAGTCTTTAGTATTTTCTCAGCTTTCGAAATGCAATTTAGTCCAGCCCTTTCAAATTGACTAGGGCTTGACTAAATCGTATTTATTTTGTAAATTGCCTTTAGGTTCTGTTCTTAGTACCTGAATTAATACTTACAAACAAATTCCCCCAACTATTTATTATTACCTCCCGTAGCGCTGTTTAAAAGCGTAGTTTTCATTTTTTCCCTCCAGAATTTTACATTTTAATCGACCACTTACAAACTTTCAACCATGAACCGTTATTTACTTAACTGGGGACGCTTTGCGGTGTCTTTAACTGAAAACTCCTCCCGCTCTTTTCTCGCCTTACTTCTCTTTGCATTTACACCTTTTATCGCACAAGCTCAATGTACGACTAACCCTGGAATAGTTTCTTCGGGAGGTACGGCTTCTTACTTTGATATCGACGACGATGGTGCTAATGATTTTGCAATTGTTAGGAATAGCCCTTTTAACGTTACTCGTTTAATCGTGCTGGGTGATGAAGCAGCTGTTTTTTTAGGGACCGGATCGGAAGTTGTAAACGTTGCAGAAAACACTAATTTTAATGGTAGTGAATCCAGTTACTCGTCGGGATCGGGTTTTCAGCAATTCGAACTTGATCAAGGAGTCAATAATTGGTTAATTGTTTTTAAATATGAAGTAACGCTTTCTGGTGGCGTGCAAGCAGGTATACAAAAACTAGGTTTTCTGAAAATTGCCGTTATCGGTCAGGCGATGATTGTGGAGGAATATGGTACGCAAGCGACCAATGATACCGATGGTATTCTCGCCGGAGATTGTAGTTCTTTAGCCAATAGTCTTCCCATTGAATTAAGCTATTTTAACGCTTCATCGGACGATGCTGCAATTCAATTAACGTGGGAAACGCAAGCTGAAAAATCTAATTTAGGTTTTGAAATACAACGAAGTCTTAATGGAAGAGATTTTGAAAATATAGCTTGGGTGGCTGGTGCTGGCGATAGTTTTGCCAAATTACAATACCAATACGAAGATCGTGCATTACGGAGTAATATCAGTTATTACTACCGCTTAAAAAATGTCAATTATGATGGTTCGTTTGAACTTTCACCGATTCGCGTAGCAAAGTTAGTCAATGGTCGTAAAGACGCAGTAAGCCCTTTCTTTCCCAATCCAGTAATGGATCAAGTTACCAAATTACAGTTCGTCGCGGAAGAAGATCAAACAGTGCAAATTACTTTGTACAACGCGATGGGCAAGCAAGTAAAGTTTCAAGAAGCGCAGCTAAGTATCGGTGGTAATCTAATTGAGTTACGCACTTCAGATTTGACGAGTGGCAACTATTTTGCCATGATTCAAATGGGAGATGATTTATATCAACAAAAATTAATCATTAGTAAATAATAATCCTTTTTTCATATTGAAGTTGTTTTAAAATAGATAGATGATTTATTTGCAAGCCATTGATTTCCAATATTTCAGCTAATTTTTTTCCCCGTAGCTATGGCTACGAAAAAAAAATGGAGCTTCCTCTTGAAAACCAAGCGCTTACAACTAATTTCAACCCCCATTTTAAAACAACTTCATTCAACAAATAAAACAAGCGAAAGCCTCTCGTAAAGATCATATCTTTTTCGAGAGGCTTTTTTATTAATTACTTGCATTATCTTTGAAATAAATTTAGCGTTCTTTTTAGACCTTGCCCTATCCGGTGCTTTTTGGTAAAAAGTACCCCAGAGCTCAATTACTAACTGATCCTCCGAGGTCACTAGCCTGCCAATTTATTGTTTAGTCGTTAAAAATTCTAGCGTAGTTAGGTAACTATGATATTCTCGGATGTTAAACTACGCTAGAAAAATTAGATAAGATGTTTAACTTTTAGAAGTTGTTTTAAAACAGGTAAATGATTTATTTGCAAGCCCCATTTTTAAATAACTTCATAATATAAATATACGGCAAATAACAAGGAGAGAAAAGAGCAAACGAGTGAGGTGCTCCTAAGGCTAAATGAATAGGGCATATCGTTGTGTAAATACAAATGAGGTGGTTAATCTAGATGGAAATTAGCAGGAGACATCTTATAAGTGGTAGGATCATGTTGATTGATTATCCAATAATTATAATCTCTGATGAGTCGCGGTAAGTTTTCAAAGCGGAATTTAGCTTTACCTATTTTTTGGTACATCGCGGAGTAAAGTCTAGTGTAGCGTCTTATCTTTTTCTTAAAATTAGTTCGGGTAATTTTCATTAATTTACCTTTCGCATTTTTCAAATAAAAGCAATTCCCCATCGGTTGTTCCGTCTTTGCCGGTTGCTCGTAATAGTAAGTATAAAGTGTGTAGTGTCCTTCTACCGTTCGCCACATGAAAACACCTTTAGGCGCAAAAGCTTTGGGAGGAAAATCTAGTTTAAGAGAAAGGCTTTCGTAATGCTTCCACACTTTCTTGGCAACGACCGTTGCATCCGAAGAAGTTTCAAGTGCTTCAAAACCGTATCCCCGTAACTTATTGGGTTTGTAAACAGTCTCCTTTCCATTTTTAGAAAACTTAAGCTTGATCTCTTGGTCCGTAAGCGAACCAACTTCGACTAGTCCTGTTTGCTTGGTTCCATCTTTTAGGATGATGTATCCAGGTCTTAGCGTATTTACCGACAAGAAGGAAATAGCGCTTACAGCTACGATCAGCAATAACGCAAAAATAATTTTAGAGGGTATGGAAAAACGATCTTGGCGATTAAGCTTCATTGGCTATGACAACTTGAGTAATTTTTCAAAAAAAAAAGGCTAACAATTTCAAAAAGACGAGTAGTTACTTAGCATCAAAGTTCACACCAAAATTTAATCTTCAAACTTCGCTGCCCGTCGTTCCATTTTAGCACTAAAAGCTTCCATCAAATCATTAGACAGTAAGTACGATGCATTCCAAGTAGCCATATATTGTAGTCCTTCCGTTACGCTATGATCTCGGGTATAGCGCAACATTTC
>JBGCFY010000041.1:0-6023 GCA_045110315.1 Saprospiraceae bacterium | reverse complement strand
GACTCGATTAATCGTCGTGACCACGGCGGCTAAAGCATCTGTAGCGTTGCCGTGATAATTGGTATATTCTCCCGTCGTCGCAACGGCAATTCTCAAGGTTCGTAGATTTTCGCCTACGCTGCTAGGACCGCGGCTTGTCGCTAAGTTTTCGTCAAGGAAATCATCCTCCCTAAAACTCATCCCACAAAAATGCTTGCGATCAGTCGGTGGAATGCGATCTTTTTTATAATAAGAAACATAAATGTCATTGACTAAAGGATCTAAATAAATGGTGCCTTGCGGCGAAAGGAAGAAACCGTGAAAGCCTTTACTGGTCCAATCTAGGCGACCAACCATAGCCGGTTGATCAATATTTTGGGCAGTGAAACTCTTAAAGTTCGGAAACTTGCGGGATAAGTCTGCTTCCAAGATAGGAGAAGCATAGACTGCGAAGGTTGCAGTCGTTCCATCGGGTAGGGGAAGAGCTAATTGTAAGCCCGCTTCGTTGGTGAATTCAAGTGGAGCACGTTCCAAAATGGATAAAAGCGCCGTAGTATTTAATCGTACAGGGTGGTACGCGCTAATTTTTTCGACGGGTAAACCTTGCTGCTCCGTTTGGTTAAGCTTGGTCCATTGACCCAAAAGGGTAGAACTAACGAGTAGGCTTAGTATTAAAGTAGATAGCAATTTAGACATGTTAGATAAGCGTTATGAGTCTGAGTTAAAATGATTTTTTTCCACACGAAAGCACTGTTTTAGCTATAAATACCATAAATTGCAGTGGTTTTCCTACTGAAAATAAATTGACAGTAGTTTTTTTGTATCCGCTTGGAATTGCGCTCAAGATAGCTTATTTGATTTCTTAGGGAAGTTAACAAGCTGACATTTAGGCATAAAACCATCATTATAATGGCCTATTTACAGTATTATGACATTAAATCAAGCGCGGTAAAGTACTTTTGTAAGTAAAGAGAAATTAGCTCAAGCTATATAATATACATGTTACTAAAAGCGTACAAAATATTTACAGTCACTCATCGTAACACTAAGTTGAAAGAACTTAGTGCTTTTATGCTAGGCGCAGATCAGGAAGGAGAATTAGAAGAAAACCTGCACGCACTAAAAGCAAAATTCGGAATCGAAGAGTTACTTTATTTGTCTACTTGTAACCGAGTCATGTACCTCTTACACACAAGTATCGTGGCGGATGAAGATTTTGTCGCAGAGTTTTTCCAAGCAGTTAATCCAAATATTATAACGGAGGTTGGTGAAAAAGCACTTGAAAACGTAACGGTTTACGAGAGTAAAGATGCAATCGCTCACCTTTTTGACGTAGCAGCTTCAGTGGATTCTTTGGTAGTCGGGGAAAGAGAAATCGTTCGTCAATTACGAGAATCTTATACACAATGTTACGGTTTTGGTTTGACGGGAGACAGTATTCGTCTAGCGATTAAGTACGCAGTAGAAGCCGCAAAGGAAGTGTACGCAAAAACTAGAATTGGAGAAAAGCCCATCTCGGTAGTTTCCCTAGCGATTCAGAAAATGCTACAAACGGATTTACCGAAAGATGCGAGAATCTTATTGGTCGGAGCCGGACAAACGAATACTTTAGTCGCAAAATTCTTGCGTAAGCATAAATTCGAAAACGTTACCGTTTTTAATCGGAGCTTAGATAAAGCGGAGCAATTGGCAAAAATAAATAATGCTACTGCCTTGGCGTTGACGGAACTCCCACATTACAAAAAGGGTTTCGATTGCTTAGTGGTCTGTACTGGAGCGACGAGTGCAATTATTGATACCGCGCTTTATCAGCAATTATTGCAAACAGAACAAGCAGAAGAGAAAGTAGTCATTGACCTAGCTATTCCCAATAATGTGGATAAGGAAGTTGTCTCTACTTTTGAAATGAATTATATTGAAATTGAAGATTTAAAAAATCTCGCCAAAGAAAACTTATCTTTTAGAATTAAAGAAGTAGGAAAGGCAAGAGGTTTATTAGATCATAATTTAGTTGCTTTTCACGAGCATTACCAACAGCGCAAATTGACCTTAGCACTTCAAGCAGTACCTACTCAAATCAAAGCGGTCAAAGCACACGCGATGAATCAAGTTTTCAAGAAAGATCTCGAAACGCTAGATGATGAAACGCGAGATTTGATGGAACGCATGATGAATTACATGGAACGGCAATGTATCGGCATTCCGATGAAAGCGGCAAAAGGAAGTATTTACTAAGCGAGTGCAGAAATTATTTCAGGAGTTATTTCTGTGAAGTATCCGTTGCTCGACCGGGCAAAATTTTCAAGAAATTATCGGTGGTTTTCCAATTACTCTTAACTAGGGGAGGATTGAGATAGAATTTGTTGAGTAAAGCTGCGTGCTCCGACTCTACAAAACCAATTTCGTGCGCGGGCAGATAGCCGGCTTTTCCAGAAGGTAATAAAACGTATAAATAAGCAATCGTCTTTTTCTTACCTTGAGCAATGACGGTCTTTTCGAAGTGCTTAATCACTTTGAGGCGATCGGATTTGTTGATGGGACAAATGTATTTTCCACTTAGCTTTGGTTTGTCTTGAATGATAACACCGTGTTTCTTGGTACCAGCAATGGGAGCCGTTCGCGTTACCTCGTAGATCATTTGATATTGCTTTTGTCGCTCGTTCCACTGGTAGGTATAGGTGACATATTCGAGGCAGCGTTCTTGGGTTTGACTAATTGGGTCGTTATCGTAAGGTAAACTATACTTCTTGTTGGGCACGTAATCAATATATGCCACGCGGATCGTTTGGTCTTCAATTTCGATAAACTTATGCAATGCGGGCGAAGGACTATCATCGCCGTAATTTAAATTCATCTCTTCCGAAAAGATCTTGGCAATTGTGCCAGCTTGAATGGCAAAAATTTCTACACTGCGGTAAGCCAAATCACTCGCGACGGGTTGCGTGGCTCGTTGTAAGATAAATTCAGAAATTCCATCGCCCGTTACGTCTTGTAGTTGAAACTGTCGTAATTCATTTTTTCCGCGCGCACTTAGTCCGGCGTAATTAATATGTACCGAACGCCCCGCAGGATTGGTAATGACGAGGTAAAACTCTTTATAGGGCGGATTAAGAAAATCTTGTTCATGAAAATTATCGCGCCCTTGGATGGCAGCAACCCACATCATGGAATTTTCAAAACCACTATTGAAACTTACTTTTTGTTGGTGAAATTTTTTGAGTTGCGGATCAACTTGATCTTTGGGAACAATGACGGCAAGACCATCTCCAAAAATCCAACCTTCTTGTTGATCATTAGCGCGGACTTTAAACCATTTAAATTTTTGATTTTGTGCATCATCTTCGTGCTCTAAGTAACTTTGTCCGATGATTTCGAAAAGCGTTCCACTTTGGTAGGAGATATTAGAGTGCTGGGTAAAACTCGTATCCGTGTAGAGAATAACGTTGTTGAGCGCCGTCGCTGATTTAGATTGTAAAATTAAATCATTGGCTTGTGCTAAAAAGCTCAAACAGATCGCTGGAAGACATATGAGAAAAAATTTAACCATTACTTTAGTCGTGCAATTATTAAGCCGCGCCGCTAAGATTTACTTTTTTTAAGTAAAATTTAACCACTGGAGGAACAAAGTTAGCGTAAAAGCTAATTCTGTAGGCGATTTTGCTTTATTATTAGGACTAAAATAGTCCGTTTAGCAGTGCGAATTGAATTAAAATTTAAAGCATATGTGATTAATGTAAACAATTACTGTGCTAGATATTTAAAATTTTCACCAAATACAACCTGTTTACTATCTATTGGTAATAAATTATTAATTTTTTGAATATAAGTGCCAATGCAAATTAATTTTGTCTTGGTACTGATGTAACTTTTATAAAAAAATATTATGAAAAAAGCCTTCCCCTTACTCAAGCCAATTCTGTTGAGCTGTAGTTTTATTTGTTTTTGTTTGTTTAGTCCAAATGTGATCGCGCAAGATCGTTTTGCGAAAGTAGAAATCACTACGGAACGCATTAATGATAGTTTGTTTGTGTTAAAAGGTGCCGGAGGGAATATTGGTTTATCCATTGGTGCAGATGGTGTTTTTATGATTTATGATCAATATGCACCGTTATCAGAAAAAATTGAAAAAGCGATTGCCAAGTTGACAAAAGACAAGGTAAAATACTTGATTAATACACACTGGCACGGCGATCATACTGGAGGTAATGAAAATTTTAGAGCAGCAGGTGCGATTGTTTTTGCTCACGAAAATGTGTACAAGCGAATGAGTACGGATCAACTGATGAAAGCTTTTGGTCGGAAAGTGCCGGCTTCTCCGGCGGGGGCGTTACCGATGATTAGCTTTGCTTCGGATCTTCATTTTAATTTGAACGGCGAAGCGATCTTGGCTTTTCATTTACATAATGCGCATACGGATGGTGACGCGGCGGTTTATTTTACCAAAAGCAATGTGATTCACATGGGCGATACTTATTTTCAAAACCGCTTTCCATTTATTGATCTTTCTTCTGGCGGTTCCGTAGATGGTTTACTAAAGTCGATCAATCAAGTATTGTTTTTAATTGATGACGAGACGGTGGTTATTCCTGGGCATGGTAGTCTTTCGACGAAAAAAGAAATGACGGCTTATCGAGATGTGATTATGACGGTACGAGATCGGGTAAAAATGGCAATTGCGAAAGGAATGAGTTTGGAAGAGATTCAGGCGTCGAATCCTAGTAAGGAATTTGATGAAACTTGGGGTTCCGGATTTATTAAGCCGGCAAAGTTCGTTGATATTATTTACACTGACTTAACGAAAGACCAAGTAGCCAAAACGGAAGAAAAAGAATAAAGTATTTGTAATCCACAGGTGCTATCGGAAATATTTTTCGATCAACGCCTCGGTAAATTTAATGGAACCTCGCTCATTTAGGTGAGCGGGGTCACCAAAATATTCGTTTTCGTAGAAGCCTACTTCGAAGTCGCCGATCCACCGGTCACGGTTCGCAAAATTAGCTTTAACGTAATTGGAATAATCTTGTAAAAAAGGTGTCGGTATTAACTTCAACTTTTCGTAAGACGCTCGATTCATCGGCATGGTTACCCAAACAATAAAAATATTTTCGTCGTGGAGTAAGTCTAATAATTTTTTGAAATAGTAATCATTGACTTTAGAAACCACAAATTTTTCCTTCCCTTCTTTTACATTCCATTGCCCCGATTCGTCCATTTCAAGATGATCGGTAACTTCTAAATTATAGCCATCATCCATCTCCTTTGTACCAAAAAAAGAATGACCATTTCTTTCCGACATGGCTTGGTACTTCGCTTTGTTTTCGCCGTAGCGAGAAAGATGCGATACATTCATATCCACCATTTTGGAAGTAAAGCTGAGTAGTTTTATTTTATTAACTAAACCAAACGCAGAAGTGTATTCTGGGTCGTTAAGTTCAAAAGCGACTTGCTTGACGCTATCAATCATCCAATTTTCTAGAAAATCATATTTTCGAGTTCGATGATAAAAACAATCTTGTCGATAAAAGTGTAAAGGCGTCAAAGAAAAAATAACCGTATCCGGCTTTTGATTCATGACGATGTAGCGTTTAAAATTAAAATATAATTCTACTGGTGTTGCTCCGCCCACGCATAAAGAAAGTGTATTTCCCAATAAGTCTGGTCGAATTCCCGCCATTGCCCTAGAGTCTCCCAAAATAACTTTTCGCGCCTCTTTTTTACCCTGTTCTCCCATGGCCACTTCCTGCTGATACTTCCACATTGGATACTCTTGATTGTAGTAACTCATTGGGAATAGCATCGAAATGGCTTGGATGATTAAGGCGAATGCGCCCAGCAGAACTCCGGTATGTAAGATAAAGCGCAGCATTAGAATTGGAAATATATGAATTCACTAAAAATAAAACTACCAAAAATAAAGATCAACAGTGCAAAGACAATAATTGCTACGTTGTAGTTCACCGTTTTGAGCGGATAATCTTCGGTACGATAGGTCCATTCAATCATTAATAAAACAAGAATATAGGGAAGATACGTCATATAGCCCG
>JBGCFY010000040.1:0-28067 GCA_045110315.1 Saprospiraceae bacterium | reverse complement strand
AGAAATTGAAACTAAAATTAGAAATACCAACTTAGTCGAAGCTTGTGCAGTCGTGTTGACCAAGGAGGAAAATCGTCAATATTTGATCGCCTACGTTGTTGCGAATCAAGATTTTGATCAAGCAGCACTTAAAATCGTTTTACAGCAAAATCTACCAGATTATATGCTGCCTACCGTTTTTATAAAGTTGGCTCAACTTCCACTAAACGCAAGTGGAAAATTGGATAGAAAAGCTTTACCTACCATTGATTTGGCGGCGCTAAAAACCAAAACGTATCTTTCACCACGCAATACTACGGAGAAAGTATTGGTTCGCATTTGGGAAGATTTGTTACAACTTTCTCCGATTGGTATTCAAGATAATTTTTTCGAATTGGGCGGACATTCTCTCCTAGCTACAAAAGTTGTTGCTGCGATCGAACAAAACCTACAAAAGTCCATCGGAATTAAAACCTTTTTTGATCATGCTACGATTGCTTCCTTGGCGGATCATTTGCAAACAAGCACGGAGAAGGTAATTGTTCCAACACTTCGCTCGGTGTTAAGACCGCAACACATTCCACTTTCTTTTTCGCAGGAGCGCCTTTGGTTTATTGATCAACTTCAAGGAAGCACGAATTATCACATTCCTTATCTAGAAAAAATAGATGCAAATATTAATCGTGCCTTTTTAGCAAAGGCTTTTCAACGTTTGATTAATCGGCATGAAATTCTACGTACCGTTTATTATTCGGTAGATGGACAAGCTTATCAAAAGGTTTTAGCTAAAGATCAATGGCAGTTAAATTCCGAAAAAAGATCAAAATTCAAAAACGAAAAAGAAAAGCAGGCGGTATTGGTCGAGTTGGGTAGTCAAGCTTTTGATTTATCGCAAGCTCATACCTTGAGAGCAAATTTATTAGAGTTTCCTGATGGCACCGGGCTTTTGCTTGTTGTTCTACATCACATTGCGGCGGATGGTTGGTCGAGTCCTATTTTCTTACGAGAATTATTAGCTTGCTACGAAGCCATTGCGGCGGAAAAAATTGATACCTTGCCGGCACTTCCAGTACAGTATGCAGATTTTGCTCTGTGGCAACGTGCTTTTTTATCGGAGGAAGCATTAGCCCAGAAATTAGGATATTGGGAAACTCAACTAGAGGAGGTAGCGCCATTAGATTTACCTACTGATTTTCCACGACCGCAGCTTCAAAGTATACGGGGAGGAACTAAGTCGATTGTACTACCGCAAGCGTTAACTGCAAAAATGCTAAGTATTGCACAAGATGCGGAAGTAACAACGTTCATGTTTTGCTTATCGGTTTTGAAAATATTACTACATAAATATACTGGGCAAACAGATATTACGGTAGGTAGTCCCGTTGCAAATCGGCGACCTGCTGGCGTAGAAAACTTAATCGGTTTATTTGTTAATACGCTGGCACTACGCAGTGATTTATCCGGCAATCCCAGTTTTTCCGAATTGCTTACCCAGCTGAGAACAACGACACTCACTGCCTACGAACATCAAGATGTACCGTTTGAAAAAATTGTAGATCGAGTAGTACCTCAGCGGGATCGTAGTCGCAGTCCACTATTTCAAGTATTTCTGAGTTACGAAGCCATTGGCAAAACAGCGTCTCGACTTTTCCCCAAATTAAGCTCAGTTGATCAAGTACCAAGCGAAACAAGTATTGCTATACCGACGTCCAAGTTTGATTTAAGTTTCCATTTTCAGCAAAACTCAAAAGAAATTACGCTGAACATAAGCTATTGTAGCGACCTATTTCTACCTGCTACGATTGAACGCATGATGGGACATTATCAAAACTTATTATCGGCCGCCGTTCAGCAGCCTCAAATTAAGCTTGCAGCCTTAACGATGCTTAGCTCCGAAGAAAGACAAAAAATACAGTTTGATTTTAACGATACAACGGTACCTTACGACGAAACTCAAGACCTCCTTGCGCTCTTTACAAAAGAAGTAATCCTTCAACCCAATGCAATTGCGGTTAGTCAGGTAGATCAAGAACTCAGTTACAAAGCACTCGATGAACAATCCAATCAGTTTGCATACTATTTAGCAAAGAAAACTGCTTTAAAAGGAGCATTGATTGCCGTTTGTATGAATCGAGAAATTAATTTACTCGTCGTTTTGTGGGGGATTTTAAAATCAGGAAATACTTACGTTCCGCTCGATCCAAATTATCCAAAAGAAAGAATTGATTATATCATTGCGGATGCAAAAGTAGCTTTGACGATTTGTGACCAACCAAATGTAGCGTTACTCGGAAAGCAAGCCGCCGCCGACGGTTTGGTTTTTGAAAAATTAAAAACTAGGCTAACAGCACTACCAAAGCTACGGCTAGCTCTTGAAATCGCTAAAGAGCAAACGGCGTATATTATTTATACTTCCGGCTCAACGGGAGAGCCCAAAGGGGTTATGATTTCTCACCGCAATTTACAAGCATTTTTACATTGGGCAATTGCCGAATTTTCGGAGAGTTCCTTTGAAGTTGTTTTTGCGGCTACTTCCATTTGCTTTGATCTTTCTATTTTTGAATTGTACTATACCTTATGTGCCGGCAAGCGAATACGCTTACTAAAAGACGCTTCGAATATTCCTAGTTATTTAACGAAAGAAAAATCAATTTTACTAAATACGGTTCCAAGTGTCGTTAAAACACTTTTGCAAACGCAAGCAGATCTTAGTAAAGTCACCGTATTGAACATGGCGGGAGAAGTGATTCCTCCTTACGTACAAAATAAACTCAATTTTGAGCAGATAGAGTTGAGAAATCTGTACGGTCCGTCGGAAGATACAACTTACAGCACTATACATCGTTTACAAAAAGAGGAGCGAATCTTGATTGGTCGACCGATACAGAATACGCAAGTTTATATTGTTGATCAAGCTTTAAATTTATTGCCAGTAGGAGGGAAAGGAGAATTGTGCTTAGGTGGAGCAGGCGTAGCGAAAGGTTATTTATATCGACCAGCATTGACGGAGCAAAAGTTTTTACCCAATCCGTTTGATGTAGGAAATGCACCTGTTTTGTATCGTACGGGCGACTTTGCAAGATGGTTGCCAGATGGCACAATCGACTTTTTGGGAAGAATGGATAGCCAAGTCAAACTACGAGGATATCGCATCGAATTAGACGAAGTAGCACTAGCGTTAAAACGACATACGCTAATCCAAGATGCCATCGCATTAATTCAAACGGACGAAACGGGCTACGAAAAATTAGTTGCTTACGCCACAACAGAAGCTACTACAACTGCGGCACAAATTCAAGCAGATTTAAAAACTAAGTTACCAACGTATCTGGTACCTGCGGTAATTATTTTCCTAGATGCTTTCCCATTAACGCCAAATGGTAAAATTGATAAAAATGCTTTACCCGCACTACTCAATTCAGTAGATAACGAAACCGTCAATCCGCCGTTACAAGGTGAAACAGAAATAATGGTAGCAAAAATTTGGTCTACGTTATTGCGAAAATCAGATTTCGGACGAGAAGATGACTTTTTTGAATTGGGGGGACATTCGCTTTTAGCAATGCGCGTCGTAGCTGCTTTACAAAAAGAACTTGCCGTTACCGTTGAAGTTAAAGATGTTTTTGCTTATCCAACGATCGCGGGTTTAGCAGCATTTTTGCGTGAAGAATCCTCCGCCATCGAAATCAGTACAATCACGAGTCGTCCACGACCAGGTAAAATTCCCCTTTCCTATTCGCAAGAACGACTTTGGTTTGTTGATGAATTGACGGGAAGTTTGCCTTATCATTTACCGTCCGTATATCGTTTGCAAGGTACTGTTCAGCCAAGAATACTAGCAGAAGCTTTTCGCTCCTTGTTACGACGCCACGAAATTTTACGGACCACTTATCATTTAGAGAAAGGAGAAATTCACCAGAAAATTCAACCCGTAGCGACCGTAGAAAATTGGTCATTAGTCACCAAATCCATAACCAACGACTCTGCTAGCATCGAAAACCAGCTTAGGACAGCACTGGATCGGCCGTTTGATTTGACAAAAGACTTCATGCTGAGTGCTAATTTGTATCAAGTAGCGGAGGAAGAATTTATTTTGTTGTTAGTGGTACATCATATTGCTTCAGATGGTTGGTCGAGTTCGATTATAGTAAAAGAAATGTTGGCCTTTTACAAGGCATTGAAAAATAGAAACCCCGCAGTTTTGTCCCCGCTTCCTATTCAATATGCGGACTATGCATTGTGGCAACGTACTTATCTGCAAGAGCAAGTTCTTGCCCAAAAACTAGACTTTTGGGAAAAGCAACTGGTCAATGCTGCTACGTTAAAATTACCGACAGACTTTCCTCATCCCAAAAAGCGGAGCAATAGAGGAAACCATGTTGATTTTATAATAGGGGAAGCCTTGACGGCAAAAATTAAAGCCCTTGGACAACAGGAAGGGATGAGTTTATTCATGGTCTTACTCGCTGCGTTTAAAATCGTATTGCATCGTTACTCTGGACAAAAAGATATTTGTATTGGTGTGCCCGTTGCAAATCGGGGGCAAGTTATTCTTGATGATTTGATTGGCTTCTTTGTGAATATCATTGTTATTCGTAGCACCTTAACGCAAACGATGACCGTGCAGGAAGTTTTATCTCAAGTGAAAGCAACTAGTTTAGCTGCGTTTCAACATCAGGATGCTCCTTTCGAAAAGGTAATTAGTAAGTTGGCTACTCAGCCTGACGCCACTCGTCATCCATTGATTCAAGCAGCATTTGGACTACAAAATAACGAAACAGGACCCGCCATTATTTTAGATGATTTCGTGGTGAAAGCAGAAAAAATTGATCGCCAATTTTCAAAGTTCGATCTCAATGTGAGTATAGTAGAAAAGGAGCGTAGTTTGCTGTTAGACGTAGAATATAGTACAGATTTATTTTTACCAACTACGATTGATAACTTATTTCAGCACTACGAAAACTTACTTACTGCGCTCGTTGCGCAACCCAATCGTCCGATCGGAGCCCTAAAGCTGCTGAGTGTCACCGAAGAAAAAGAATTATTGGAAACGTTTAACGCTACCGATTTTGCGTATCCTCATCAACAATCAATTGTCGAGATATTTGAAGCGCAAGTTGCTGCACAGCCCAAACACGTTGCCTTGAAAATTGGGGCTGATACGATGAGTTATCAAGAATTGAATGCCAAAGCGAATCAGTTGGCCAATCATTTAAAAGCAACCTACGACTTACAGCTTGAGGATTTTGTAGCCTGTTTATTACCTCGTTCTGTAGAAGCAATAATTGCCATTTTAGCTATTTTAAAAACAGGCGCCGCTTATGTTCCTATCTCTTTGGAAGATCCACTGGACCGAAAATTATTTATCCTAACGGACACTCAAGCGAAAGTACTCCTAACAAATTTTGAGGAAATTGCTAAACTTGGTGCCATCAATGCACCCATTTTTTGCATTGATGTTACTTTAAATCTATTGGAAACTGCTACGGGAAATTTGGAGGATGTTCAAGTACACGCAGCGCACCTAGCTTATAGTATGTATACGTCGGGATCTACAGGGAAAGCCAAAGCGGTCTTGACCGAGCATCGCGCAATTTTACGATTAATTTATAATGAACACTTTGAATTTTTAAATCAATCAACGGTACTTTACCAATATGCACCTTTAGCTTTCGACGCCGCTACCTTTGAAATATGGGGCGCGTTATTAAAAGGAAATACGCTATGTATTAGCAACCCAGGTTTAAAAACCTTGGATGATATCACGACGGAAATTAATGCTGGAAAGGTAAAAGTGTTGTGGTTGACGGCAGGTCTTTTTCATCAAGCGGTAGCGACAAAGCTTAGTCTTTTTGAAAATTTAGATTTTATCCTTTCTGGAGGAGATAGTATCCAATCGAGCAGTATCGAGCAGTTATTAGAAGCACATCCTAATTTGGTTTTTATTAATGGTTATGGTCCCACGGAATCTACAACTTTTGCAACCCTTAAGCGGATAGATACCGTAGCTGAAATTAATCATTTGGCAAATGATATTGGGAAGCCAATTTCGAATACCCAAGCTTATATTTTGGATAGTGATAGGTTGACTTTATTACCGAAAGGAGTCGTTGGAGAACTTTGTCTATCAGGAGATGGTTTGGCAAGAGCTTACCTTAATCAAGCAGCGTTGACAGAAGAGAAATTTGTAGCGCACCCATTTATTGATGGTAAGCGGATTTATCGAACGGGAGATTTGGCTCGTTGGTTACCAAATGGAAATATTGACTTTGTTGGACGGAATGATCGACAAATTAAACTGCGTGGATATCGAATTGAATTAGCCGAAATTGAGACAACTTTAGAAACTTGCACCTTGGTTCGTCAGGCAGTTGTCTTGACCAAATCTAAAGAGAATGAAAGAACCGTTGAACAGTTGGCTGCTTACTTGTTACCCGAAAACACAACGGAACGTTCCAGCTTTTTAGCAAAAGTACAGCTATACTTAAAAGAACGGCTACCTAATTATATGCTTCCCAGTCAAATAGTAGTAGTGGAGGAATTGCCACTGACTAAGAATGGCAAAATTGATTATCAAGCGCTACAAAAACTGACTACGCTACGAAATGAAGAAAAAATATTTATTGCGCCTCGTACCGAATTCGAGTTACAATTAGTTGAATTGTGGAAAACAGTAGTAGGACTTGATCGCTTGAGTGTATTGGATAACTTTTTTGAAATAGGTGGTCATTCTTTGCTAGCGATAAAACTAGTGTCTCAGATTCGAGATACTTTTCAGTTGGAAGTAGGCATTGAAGATTTGTTTAATCATCCGACGGTCGAAAGTTTGGCCAAGCTACTAGAAACAGAACCGTCTCAAAATCTATTATCCGTATTTTCAGTCGAAGAACGGCCCGCGACTATTCCTTTATCTTTTGCACAGGAACGGCTTTGGTTTGTGGATCAATTACAAGGAAGCGTCGCGTATCATATTCCGTTAATATTGAGCTTACAAGGAAAACTAAATCAAGTAGCATTAGCCAATGCCTTTAGTGCTTTGATTGCGCGTCATGAGATTCTTAGAACACGAATTGTGAACAAACCGGAGCATCTCGTTCAAGAAGTGTGCGCTGCAAAAGACTGGCAGATGGCGTTGTTGAGAGAAGCAGATTTAGCAGTAGCGATTGAAGAATATATAGAAAGCTTTATCGATACAGCCTTTAATTTGTCGGAAGACTTTCCCTTACGGGTAAATTTGATTGAAAGGCAAAAAGAAAATCAATTTGTCTTAGCAATTGTTGTACATCACATCGCTTCTGATGCTTGGTCAATTCCTATTTTTATGGAAGAATTTAAGGGTTTGTACGATAACTATTGTCGCAATCAAACGCCTAAGTTACCAGACTTAACGGCGCAGTACGCAGATTATGCTATTTGGCAACGGAAAATAGCTGCGCAAGGACTTTTTACTACTCAACTTGCTTATTGGAAAGAACAATTACGTGCCAGTAAAAACTTAGCGTTCCCTACGGATTATACTAGACCCGCGGAGCAAAGTTTGATGGGCGCCACCGTGCAAATCACGATTGATCAAGCCTTACTAATTAAACTACAAACACTCGCGGAAAGGCAGTCCGTAACCCTGTTTACTTTGCTACTGACAAGCTTCAAAGCCTTGCTATATAAGTATACCCGTCAAGATGATATTCTCGTCGGCGTGCCAGTGGCGGGACGTACTACTCAAGCCGTAGAAGGACTGATTGGTTTCTTTGTAAATATGCTAGCCTTACGTACCCAAATAACGGAAGAAATCTCCTTCGTTGACTTACTTCAGGAAGTCAAGCAGACTACCTTGTCGGCTTATGCGAATCAAATGGTTCCTTTTGAACAAGTCGTTGATGCGTTGCAAGTTCCACGCGATAGGAGTAGAACCCCTTTAGTGCAAGTCTATTTTAATTTCTTAAAAGAAACGCCTTCTTTTGCACTACCCGCCATGGAAGTACAAGATTTTTTTGGGGAAACAAAATATGCAAAAACAGATTTAAATATTGCCATTGTTGAACGAGCAGATAGCTTGGAAGTTGGCTTGATCTATTGTACCGCACTTTTCGACGCCAGTACGATGCAAGCTTTACTTGATCATTACAAAACGCTGCTGAGTCAATTGACGGAAGATCCCGCAATTACAATTGATCAGCTGAAACTACTCACCGCAACCCAAGCGCAAGAGTTATTACAAATTACGCAAGCAGAAAAAGTCAATTACCCCAAAGATAAAACGATCGTAGATTTATTCGCAGCGCAAGTTGCCCGTACACCAAATCATTTAGCACTTAGTTTTGCGGAAGGAACAATGACCTACCGTCGCTTAGATGATTTATCGAATCAATTAGCAAATTACCTACTCGAAAAATCAGTCGCACCAGAAAGTTTAATCGGAATTTGTCTAGCGCCTTCCTTTGAAATGATCGTCAGTATTTTAGGAGTAATCAAAGCGGGGGCGGCTTATGTACCGATCGATCCTACTTATCCAGAGGAGCGGATTCAGTATACAATTGCTGATGCAGGAGTGAAAATAGTATTAGGAAATGCAACGAGTCCTAGTCGTTTACAAAATGAGAAAAATCTCGAATTTGTAAAGGTAGGAAGTGACTGGAAAACTTTGGAAACTTACGCTACTTCAGCACCGAATATTCGCATTTCCCCCTCACATTTACTTTATGTGATTTATACTTCGGGGTCCACTGGAAAACCTAAAGGCGTATTATTAGAACATCAAAACTTAGTGCGACTTTTTCACCACGATCAAAACTTATTTGATTTTAAGGAGAGTGATGTTTGGACCTTATTCCATTCTTTCTGTTTTGATTTTTCAGTTTGGGAAATGTATGGTGCGCTTTTATTTGGAGGACGACTCGTTATCCTACCAAAGGAAATTACTAAAGATCCTGTAGCATTTTCCAGTTTATTGGTAAAAGAATCAGTTACCGTGCTGAATCAAACGCCGGGTGCTTTTTACGTATTGGAAGAAGCCTTGCGTGCAAGCGGAGCCAAGCATCATTTACGATACGTTGTTTTTGGAGGAGAAGCCTTACAACCCGCTAAGCTATCTGCTTGGAAAAAAGACGATCCAACTTGTCGTTTAATCAATATGTACGGAATTACGGAGACGACGGTACACGTAACCTTTAAAGAGATTACATTGCTTGAAATCGAGGAGAATAGTAAAAGTATTGGAAAAGCTATTCCTACTCTGAATTGCTATATATTGGATGCTGGACTTAATTTGTGTCCCGTAAAAATGGCAGGAGAGTTACACGTAGCGGGAGCAGGTCTTGCTCGCGGTTACCTGCATCGTTCCGCCTTAACTCAAGAAAAATTTATTCCTCATCCTTTTAGTAACGAACCGGATGCTCGTTTGTATAAAACGGGAGATTTAGCTCGCTGGTTACCCAATGGAGAGATCGAATATTTGGGAAGAGTGGACGAACAAGTAAAAATCCGTGGTTATCGAATTGAGTTAGGGGAAATTACTTCGGTTGTGGAAACTTCTCCTATGATTCTTCGAGCAGTTGTTTTAGCACAATTGCTAACTCAGGATATTGCAGAAAGTAAGCAACTCGTCGTTTACTACATTCCTGCAGATGATTTTGATCGAGATCATTTGATTCAATACTTGGAAGAAAAACTTCCTGATTATATGATCCCGCAAAAATTTGTTGCCATTGCAGAAATACCGCTAACGATCAATGGGAAATTGGATAAACAAGCATTACCTTCCTTAGCTAATGAGTTGTCGAGACCGAAAGTAGTTGTCGCTGCGCGTAATGAAACGGAACGTGTACTCGTTCAACTTTGGCAGACTTTATTAGGAATAAAAGTACTTGGAATAAAGGATAACTTTTTTGAAATCGGCGGACATTCTCTACTCGCTGCAAGAGTGGTGACTGCGATTCGAGAGCAACTACAGCGTGCAATTTCTATCAAAGATATATTTACATATCCGACGATTGCGCTGTTGAGTGAAAGATTAAAAGTATTAGCAACAGTGGACGATTCCAAGATTTTGTCGGAGCCGCGTCCCGCTCAAATTCCCTTGTCTTACGCACAAGAGCGCCTTTGGATCATCGACCAATTAGGAGGAAGCGAGCAGTATCACATTCCTTATGTTCTGAAAATAAAAGGAAGTGTAGACCTGAGCATTATTACTACGGCACTCCAAATGATTATTGAGCGGCACGAAATTTTGCGGACAGTTTATAAAAACAACAATGAAGCAAAAGGGTATCAAGAAATTAGATCTGCAGCGGATTGGGAATTAACGGTTCAGGAGCTCGGTACTGCGGAAGCGGAAAAAGATTTGATTGAAAAGTTAATTCATCAAGCCTTTGATTTATCAGTAGATTTTTCTTTACGAGCCAGCATCATTCGGCGGTCCGAAAAAACGCAATTTTTAGTACTGGTGTTGCATCACATTGCGGCGGATGGTTGGTCTTTATCTATTTTAGTAGAAGAATTTTTGGCAATTGTAGCTGCGTTAGAAGAAGGGCTTCCCGTCAATTTAGCACCGCTTCCTATTCAATACGCAGATTATGCAATTTGGCAAAAAAGCTACTTAGTGGGTGAAGCATTTGACGCAAGTCTCCAATATTGGGAAAATCAATTAGCCGGTGTCGAATCGCTCCAATTGCCACTCGACTTTACTAGACCAAAGCAACTTACAACCACAGGGGAAAATTTAAACTTTACGATCAATAAAAAATTATCTAAGCAATTAGAAAATCTAGCCTTACAAGAAAATGTGAGCTTATTTATGTTGCTATTAGCCGGGTATAAAGTTCTATTGTACCGCTACACGGATCAACAGGACATTAGTGTGGGGACACCGATTGCAAATCGGAAGCAAAGTCAACTTGAACCTCTGATTGGATTTTTCTTAAACACTTTAGTCCTGAGAACGGAAGTAACTGGACAAGCGAGTTTTGCTAGTTTCCTCCAAGCCGTGAAAGCGACCAGCCTAGCCGCATTTGATCATCAAGAAATACCTTTTGAAGAATTGGTAGAGCGAATCCCACAGCCGAGAGGTTTACACCAAAGTCCATTATTTCAAGTGATGTTCGTTTTTCAAAACAATCCTACGGTGCCAGAATTACAGTTAGAGCATACCGAAATTACTGTTGAACCGACCACCTACAACGTCGCAAAGTACGAATTAACATTCAACGTTGCGCCTACGCCAGCAGGTATTCGGGTGAATATTGAATATGCTACGGATTTATTTTTACCCACAAGTATTCATCGGATGATGGGACATTACGAGCGTCTATTACAGAGTATCGTAAATCAACTTGACCAGCCAATTGCTGAATTACCGATGCTTACTAGTGCTGAAACGAGCCAGATTTTTACAGAATTTAAAGGAAAATCAAAAAAGCTTCCTGCAGGAATAACGGTCATTGATGAATTTGAAAATCAAGTCATAGCAAAACCCAAGCAAGTAGCATTGGCTTTTGCACAAAAGACCTTGAGTTACCAACAATTAAATACTAAAGTCAATCAATTGGCTAACTACCTACGCAAACAGGGCGTCGGTTCACAAACGCTGGTAGGAGTTGTATTGGAGCGTTCTTTTGAAATGATCATTTCAGTATTAGCAATTTTAAAAACAGGCGCAGCTTATGTACCCATTGATCCTGAATATCCTGCCGATCGGATTGCTTATATTTTAGAAAATGCAGAAACTAATTTTGTAATTAGTCAGCACGCCTATCAAAATAAAGTTGAGGACACGGAGAAAAGGAAATGCTTTTTGCTAGAGGAGTTAGAAGAAACAATTGCCGGAGAATCTACGGATAATCTAGCTTTATCCATTGATCCAGAAAGTTTAATGTACGTGATTTATACCTCCGGTTCTACCGGTAAGCCTAAAGGTGTAATGGTTCGGCATTTTGGAATTATTAACTTAGTGGTTTCCCAAATCGAAACGTTCGGCATTACCGAGACCGATCGAGTTTTACAATTTGCGTCGCTGTCCTTCGATGCTTCCGTTAGTGAAATTTTTACCAGTTTATATAGCGGGGCTTGTTTAGTTCTGATTGACAAAACGACCATTTTACAATCTGATAAATTTATTACTTACTTGAAAACGGAACGAGTTAATATTGCTACGTTACCACCAGCTTATTTGAATGTCCTTGATTTGAGTCAGTTGAAATTTATGAAAACAATCGTTTCGGCCGGAGAAGCAATTGATAAAAAGCAAGCCTTGTATTGTGCCCAATTTTTGGAACGGTTTATAAATGGCTACGGTCCTACCGAAACTAGTGTTTGCGCAGCGATGTACCAAGTTGATCCTATGACGGATGCGCAGCGAACCTTACCAATCGGTAAGGCAATAGCTAATACTAGTATTTATCTTTTAGATGATCATTTACAACTGGTACCCATTAATAAAGTCGGAGAAATCTGTGTAACAGGGATTTCATTAGCGATGGGATACTGGAAAAATGAAAAACTAACGCAAGAGAAATTTATACCAAATCCTTTTGCGCCTCAAGAGAAAATGTATCGCACGGGGGATCTTGGCAAATGGCTTCCCGATGGAAATATTCTTTATCTCGGTAGAAAAGACAATCAAATCAAGATTAACGGTTATCGAATAGAGCTGGGCGAAATTGAAGAAATATTGCAAGAACAATCAGCAGTAGAGCAGGCGGTAGTCATCGCAAAGACGATTCAAGGACAAAAAGAATTAGTCGCTTATCTGCTAGCGCCGGAGTCTTTAGATTATTTTATGCTCCGCAAAAAGCTTGCTCAGCAGCTTCCAAATTACATGGTGCCCGCTCGGTACGTTTCTTTGACTAGCTTTCCCTTAACGCCCAACGGCAAAGTTGATCATCAAGCATTAGCCAATCGGAAAGTGGAAAAAATGGAAACGGGCATTGACTACATTGCGCCACGCAATGACTTAGAAAAGCAACTCTGTGCCCTCTGGGCTAAAGTATTGAATCTAGATCAAAATCAAATTAGTATTGAGGAAAACTTTTTTGACTTAGGTGGAAATAGTATTAAAATGATCCAGATGAATCAACAGTTGAAAGCAGAACTGGATATAGAAATGACCGTTGTCGCTTTATTTGAACATAGTTCAATTCGGTTGATTAGTGACTTTTTACAAGGAGCGGCACCGAGCGAAACAGACCACGAAGATGCGGTCGATTTATTTGAACAAAATTTGAATTTATTTAACGAAGATTAATATGAGCGAGCAAGAAAAAGGAAATAAAATAGAGGCTTTAGGTGGAAAGTCAATTGCAGATTTTTCTAAACTATTCAATGCTACGGCACAAGTTTACGCGAAAGATGAGCATATCATTACACTTTTTGAAAATCAAGTTCGGCAACAGCCTCAAGCTACGGCGCTGGTATTTGAAGATCAAACCTTGGACTATCAAATTCTTCAAGAACAGGTAAACCAATTGACACAAGCTTTAAGTCTACAAGGGGTGAAATCAGGAACTACGATCGGTCTTTGCTTACGTCGAAATTTGCAAATGCCAGTTGCTATTTTAGCGATTTTAAAAACGGGAGCTACTTGCTTACCCATCACCATCGACACACCAATTCGGCAATTGGATTTTTTGTGTGAATCAGGGGAGATGAACTTCTTATTGGTAGAAAAAGTTACTTGTACTCTATTTAGAAAATGTGAGGGCTTGAGTATATTGGAATTGGAGAATTTACAATCAACAGATAAGGTAGTTCCTAATGACCTAAACTCGCTTCGCACAAAAACGGAAGGAGCGGAGGAACGGTTTCTATATTTCAGTTTAGCACAAAAAAGGAAGACACTAACCAATGCGAATATCCAAAACCTTTTCTTGGGCTTGAATCAAAGTTTTCCCCCAAGTGAAAAACAGGAAACTTGGCTTGCGCAACAATCCATAGATACGGAAGAAAGCATTATTGATTTACTCTGGAACTTATGTCGAGGAAGCAAAATCATCCTTCAACCCGCTGCGAACGTAGCCCTTAATGGGACGAAGCCAATGAATTGTAGCTTATTTTATTTTGCAGCGCAGGAAGAAATAACGACCGAAAATAAATATCGTTTATTATTGGAGGGTGCAAAATTTGCGGATGAAAATGACTTAGCGGCAGTTTGGATACCCGAGCGGCATTTTCATAGTTTTGGGGATCAATTTCCCAATCCTTCGGTGGCGGCGGCGGCAGTTGCTGTGGTTACCCAAAAAATAAAATTACGCTCAGGAAGTGTCGTTCTTCCTCTTCACGACCCCATTCGCGTAGCGGAAGAATGGGCGATGGTAGATCATCTTTCTGAAGGTCGCGTAGAAATTTCGTTTGCCTCTGGTTGGAACCCTAATGATTTTATCTTTGCCCCCGACGCGTACCAGCAACGGCACCAAGTCATGTGTGATAACTTAAAAGTTGTGCATCAATTATGGCGGGGAGAAAGCTGCACTCGCACCAATGGTAAAGGCGAAAAGGTAACGCTTTCCATTCATCCAAAACCAATTCAACCAACCTTGCCGACTTGGATTACTTCTGGAGGAAGTCCCGAGACTTTCCGGTATGCGGGTTCTATTGGTGCTAATATTTTGACGTTATTATGGGGACAACCGAAGGAAGAACTCAAAGCAAAGATTGAAATTTATCGTACCGCACTGGCAAAACACGGTTTTGATCCGGAGCGCGGACAAGTGGCAATTATGCTTCATAGTTTTATTGGAGAAAATTTTACGGAAGTAAAGCCTACGGTTAAAGAACCTTTGAAAAATTATATTCGACACTCAATTGCACTCATGCAAGGTAAGTCGAATGACGGATTAGATGAAGAAGTTGAAAAACTGGTGGAAGCAAGCTTTACGCATCATTATCATACTAATGGTTTGTTTGGTACACCAGAAACTTGTTTGTCGTACTTACAAGAATTGACTTTACTCGGTGTCAATGAAATTGCGTGCTTAATTGATTTTGGTATTTCAAATGATACCACGTTAGCTAATTTACCACAACTTAAAAAACTGGAAGATTTAGTTAAAAGAACAGCCGCGCAACAAAGCTTGTTAGCAGAACTCGCTACGAAGCATTGGACGACAAAAGGACTAGTGCAAGAACATCAAGTTACGCATCTCTACACAACTGTTGCTAGTTTAGCCCCTTGGCAAAATGGAATCGAGGACCACAGTTGGTTTCGTCAGTTAACCACACTTATCGTCAGCGGGGAAATTTTATCGGAAGCTACGAGGCAATGGATAAGCAAATATGGCGCACAACATAATTATTTTCTTTACGGAGCACCTGAGCTTTCTACGGTAAATATGATTGAGCGTTTAGCTACTCAAGAAGAGAAGGGCTCTTGTCAATTATTAGCGAATCAATTAGGCTATCTTTTAGATGATCAGCAAGCATTGGTAGCTTTTGGAGTTGTTGGGGATTTATGGATTGGAGGAGACGGAGTAACTTCTTCGGCGAAAGGAACGCGAGAAAGTATTTCCTTTGATCTCGGAAATGATCGAAAAGAACCGTTATATAAAACAGCTACCCAAGCTAAAGTTTTGCCAGACGGAACATTACAACTCATTGCCTCTACTACAAGTGCCGTCTATCGACAAGGAAAAAAAATTGACCTAGAACTTATCCAGAAAGTCTTAAATCAACATGTTCAAGTAAGCTCTTCTTTGGTTACCGCTCCAACGCTTGAATCAGGAACGCAGCGTATCGTCGCTTACTTCACTGGTCCAGAAAATTTGACGACGCAGCAACTTCGTTTTTTCTTGACTTACCATTTGCCGACCTATTACTTGCCGACGCTATTTGTAAAAGTAGATCAGTTACCCAGCACGCCGATATCGATTGACAAATATAGCGATAACGCTTTACCCTTGGGAACTGCTTATCTCGCGCCTAGAAATGATACGGAAACTCAATTGGCTACGCTATGGAGTGAAATCTTGGAAATGCCCAGTGAGAAAATTGGAATTGATGATTCTTTTTTCGCTCTAGGTGCTAACACTTTTGACCTTTCTGCGCTCCAACGTAGTTTAGAAAAAAACAAGCAATGGCGCATTGAAAAAAATACGATTTATCAAAAAGATACCATTCGAGGTTTATCTACGCTTTACCTCAAAGCAATGGCAGAAAATGAAAATACCGTTCCTGAAAAAGAAGACAGCGTAGACTTATTCGAAAATAACTTAAATCTATTTAACGAAGCATAATATGAAAAATTCAGCAAGAAAGTTAACTGGTTTTGAAATTGCCATCATTGGTATTGGCAGTAGTTTTCCCAAATCAAAAGATACCCGTAGCTTTTGGAAAAACTTAACGGAAGGAAAAGAACTTATCAGTTTTTATACGAAAGAAGAATTAGCAGAACGGGGGATAGCGAAGGAAGTTTATCAACAAAAAAACTATGTTCCCGCCAAAGGAGAACTAAAGGCTAAAGATTACTTCGACGCTGCTTTTTTTAAATATTTGCCGGAGGAAGCTAAATTTATGGATCCACAAACGAGGTTGTTTCATCAGGTCGTTTGGCAAGCTTTGGAAGATGGTGCAATCTCTTGGGATAAGGCCGCTAACAAAATTGGCTTGTATGCTGGAGCGAGTACGAATTTACTTTGGAAAAACTATACCAGCCTCAGTCAAGCGGAATTTGTAGATGGTTATACCTTAGGCTTGTTGAGCGAAAAAGATTTTATGCCAACGTTGATCGCTCATAAGTTAGGCCTAAAAGGTCCCGCTATTTCCGTCAATACAGCTTGTTCTACTTCTTTAGTGGCGGTGCATATGGCAACGCGAGCCTTGTTAATGGGAGAATGTAATTTAGCAGTGGCAGGTGGCGTTTCTTTGTCGAGTAGTACAGCGTTAGGCTATTTTTATTCGGAAGGAATGATTTATGCTCCCGACGGACACTGCCGGAGTTTTGATATCAAAGGCGAAGGCACCATTACCGGAGAAGGGGCAGGAGCAATTGTTCTGAAACGACTAAAAGATGCGATGCAAGATGGCGATCATATTTACGCAGTTATCAAAGGTTCTGCGCTCAATAATGATGGAGCCCGAAAAGTTGGATTTACAGCTCCTAGTGTACAAGGACAAATTGATTGTATCAAAATGGCACAGAAAATTAGTAAAGTTGCTCCCGATACAATTTCTTACGTGGAAGCTCACGGAACAGCTACGAAATTAGGCGATCCCATTGAAGTAGAAGCGTTGAATCGAGCATTCAATAACGAACTCAACAAGTCTTGCTGGTTAGGTTCTGTTAAATCTAATTTAGGTCATTTAGATGCTGCCGCAGGAATTGCAGGACTGATTAAAGTAGCCTTGTCTTTAGAACAAAAACAATTACCGCCGAGTATCAATTTTATCAAAGAAAATCCACAAATTCCTTTCGATCAAGGTCCTTTTCAAGTCGTTGATCGTTTGCGAGATTGGGAAACGAAAGGGGATAATCCACGTCGTGCAGGTTTGAGTTCCTTTGGTGTCGGTGGTACCAACGCACATATTATTCTAGAAGAAGCTCCGTCGGTTGTGCCAACGGTAGCTAAAGCAAGCTATCAAATTTTTCCCATTTCAGCCATGCATCCAGAAGCAGGACAAGCCTACTTGAAGGTGTTGGAAGAATTTGTATCGGAAGAGGAGAAGCTTAATGTATCCGAAGCGGCGTTTACTTTACAAACAGGTCGCAAGCGCTTAGCGTATAAAGATTTTATTGTCGCAAAAGATCGAACGGATTTGCTTACCAGTCTACAACGTAAAAATGGAAAAACGACTCACAAGAATTTTATCAAACAAGAAAGTGCGAAAGTTGTTTTTATGTTTACTGGACAAGGAAGTCAATACTTCCGAATGGCTTTTAATTTATACGAACAAGAAGCTGCCTTTAAGTTGGAATTAGACAAAGGTTTAGTTGCTTTGCAGAAAGCAACGGGAGAGGACTACGCCGCGATTTTATTCTATAATACAACTGACGAAACTAAAATCAATCAGACACAGTATACGCAACCTTTACTGTTTGTTTTAGAATATGCTCTTGCGCAATATTTGTTACAACTAGGGATTCAGCCAGATGCGATGATTGGACATAGTTTAGGGGAATATGTAGCAGCGTGTCTCGCTGGCGTTTTTTCTTTTGAAGACGGGATCAAGATAATCCTAAAGCGCGCATCTTTAATTTCAAATTTACCCACAGGAGCGATGCTGGGTATTTCTGCGGAACCTCAAAAAGTAGAAACCTACTTAAATGAAAACCTTTCGATGGCTGCTATTAATGCACCAACGCAATGTGTCGTCTCTGGAAAAGCAGCAGACATCGAAGACTTAGCAAAGATCTTAAAGGAAGCAGATATTTTATGTAAACGCTTACAAACTTCACACGCTTTCCATTCCGCCATGATGGATGATATTTTGAGCGACTTTGAAGCTTTTTTACAAGGAATGGATTTTCATCCGCCAACCCTTCCTTATAGCTCTAACCTTACCGGGGATTTAATCAAAGCAGCAGAAGCTACGGACGCGAAGTATTGGACGAGACACTTGCGAGAAACGATTCTTTTCTCAACAGGAATTCAGCATCTATTGACCGATACAAATACACTTTTTATAGAAGTTGGTCCGGGCAGTGTTTTAACGAAATTGGCAAAACAAAATAAAACCAGTACCGCAAAATTTAAAACGGTTAGCCTTCTTCGTAGTCCTAAAATGGAAGTAAACGATCAACAATATTTTCTAGAAGGCTTGGCTACGCTTTGGCAATATGGCTTAAAACTCAATTGGGAAGCTTACGCTTCGGAAGCAAAGCCGAGAAAAATCTCTTTACCAACGTATTGCTTTCGCCCGCAATTTGTCAAAGCAACGGTTAATCTTGCACAAGACTTAAATTTTGCGACGGGGACTGACCTCGGTGCAGCGATGGCTACCGTGAAAAGTGGCGCCTCGATCCCGCCAAAGTCTTCAACTACGACGAGTGTAGAAGCAACGACCCCCAGCACCTTAGCTACAGAAATGTTAGGCGTTTGGAAAAACTTTTTTGGCAATGACGAAATTGATTTAGATGCTGACTTTTTTGAGTTGGGGGGAGATTCTCTCAAGGCAATGTCAATGATTAATACGCTGCACAAAAAGTTTAATGTAGAAATTCCAGTCATGTATTTTATGGAAAAGCCGACGATCATGGATATTATCGAAAAAATTGAAAATACCCATTGGGTCAATGCGGAACAAACAGCTAAGAATAAAATGACCATCTGATTTGCAGCGGTTTGGATTTGGCTTTTGAAATTTGTTATCGCTCATTTTTTAGCTAGTCGAGGTTCAAAAAGCGGCATCAAAAAATCGAAGTGTTAAATTCAAACAGCTTCTTAGAAAGCATAAAGTTTAATCAATCAGCGTCGGTCGGAATACTTTCAGCGTTGCCTAATGACCAATTTTAATAATTTCTTCTTTAGTTTAAATAAAAAGAATGGATACTTTAATTAAGAAACTCAGAACAGAAAATGTCTTTTTAAGCATCAATGGAGAGAACTTGGAAGTTCACTTTGATGGAGATGGATTGCCAGCGGAGTTGATACAAGATTTGCGAGACAACAAACAAGCCTTAATTCAATATATCAAAGATAATCAGTTGACTAATGATTATATCAACATCGAGCCCTTACCTGCGCAAGATGCTTATCTGTTGTCTAGCTCTCAAAAGCGTTCTTGGATATTGAGTCAACTTGGGGGAAATGCGGCTTATAATATGACGGTCACCTTAGTTTTTGACGGGAAGTTGCAACATCAGACCTTAGAAAATGCTTTTGATGCTTTGATTGAACGCCACGAGATTTTGCGAACCGTTTTTAAAGAAGGAGAAGAAGAAGTAATGCAATATATCTTACCGATGGAAAAGCATCGCTTCCGAGTTACTCACTGGGATTTGCGGATGGATACAGAGAAGAAAGAGAAGACAGATATTTTGGTACAAAAAGCAACTACAACTTCTTTTGACTTAGAAAAAGGTCCTTTGTTTGGAGTCAATTTAATTCAGCTTACCGAGGAAAAACACGTGATTACTTTAGTAATGCATCACATCATCGGTGATGATTGGTCAACGAGTGTTTTTATAAAAGAATTGATGTTGTTCTATAATGCTTTCGTCGCCGAAAAGTCGAATCCATTGCCCCCACTAAAGTTTAATTATAAAGATTACGCAGCTTGGCAACGTGCTGCGCTTGATAAAAAACACCGCGATCAGCACCAAGCATACTGGTTGGAAAAATTCGCAGGAACCATTCCCGTACTTGATATGCCTACGGACAAACCACGACCTTCTGTGAGAACGTACGAAGGTGGAGAATTAGAAACTTGGATTCCTAAAGCCTTAGCACAAGATTTTAAAAAGCTGGTGGAAGGTGCTGGAGGTACTTTCTTTATGGGCTTACTGAGTTTGGTGAAAGGACTTCTGTATCTCTACAGCCGGCAAAAAGATATTGTTGTAGGAAGTGTAACGGCGGGTCGGGTACATGCTGATTTAGAGAATCAGATTGGTTTTTATGTTAATACACTAGCTTTTCGGACGCAGTTTAGCGAAGAAGATAGTTACCTAGAATTATTGGCAAAGGTAAGAACCGTCACCCTAGAAACATTTGAGCATCAAGTCTATCCATTCGATGAATTGGTGAACGATTTGAAGTTAGAACGAAACCTTGGTCGGAATCCACTCTTCGATGCTTTTGTGATTATGCACAACAACCAAGATATTCAAAAACCAGGAGAGACGGATAACCTTGCAGGAATTGAAGTGAGCCTTTATGGAGAGGAAACAACCGTGGTAAGTTGGTTTGATGTACTTTTTGATTTCTTAGAAGTAGACGGTGCAATTCGGGTAAATTTAGGTTACAATACCGATATTCTTTCCAAAGCAACGGCTATTCAATTAGGAGAACATTTTGAGCAACTCATGCGCGCCGTTACGGAAGCACCTAACCGTGCGATTAACGAATTAGATTATCTTAGTTCGTCGGAGCGAAAAAAATTGTTAGAAGAGTTTAACGATACGACTACGGTTATTCCTGAAAATCAATTTGTACTCGATTTACTGCGCAAACAAGTAGTGGAACAAGCGGATGCATTAGCCATTAGTTTTGGAGATGAAAGTTTGACTTATGCCGACTTAGATGAAAAATCTAATCAACTCGCTCAATACTTATTGGAGCAAGAAGAAATACCCAAAAACGCTCTAATTGCGGTCTGTATGCACCGCTCAATTGATTTGTTGATCACTTTGTGGGGGATTTTGAAATCAGGAAATACCTACGTTCCCATCGACCCAAATTATCCAACGGAGAGAATCCTTTATATTTTGGAAGATGCACAAGTCGAGTTTGTACTTTGTGATAAAGCAACCACTAGTATGGTAACTGCCGAGTCTGAAACGCGGACCATTTGTGCGGTAGAAAAGATTTGGGAAGTAATGCAGTCCGTTCAGACAACTGCACCTACGATTACCATCGAAGCGGATCAACTGGCTTATGTTATCTATACTTCGGGATCGACGGGTAAACCCAAAGGCGTGATGGTTACGCACGGAAATTTACGCGCTTTTTTACATTGGGGATTAGCCGAATTTGAACCTTACGATTTTGACGTGGTGTTCGCAGGGACTTCCATCTGTTTTGATTTATCTGTTTTTGAAATATTCTTTACGGCAAGTATTGGAAAGCGAATTCGCTTATTAGAAGATGGCTTAGCCGCAGCGGATTATTTGGGAAGGGAAAAGTCAATTCTACTGAATACCGTGCCGAGCGTCATGAAGGCTTTATTGGAACAAGCCGTGGATTTAACGCAAGTCAAAGCAATTAATTTAGGGGGAGAATCTATTCCAAATTTCGTACGAGACCAGTTAGACTTAAAAAGAATTACGGTCCGGAATTTATACGGTCCTACCGAAGATACCATTTACAGTACCGTTTGTTATTTACAAGAAAAAGAACCGATTCGTATTGGAAAACCGATTGCCAATACCTCCGTTTACATCGTAGATAAACAACTCAATCTATTACCGCGTGGTGCTAAAGGAGAATTATGTTTGAGTGGGGCAGGCGTCGCTAAGGGTTATTTACACCGACCGGATTTAACTGCTCAACGATTTGTTGATCATCCTTTTGATCCTCAAAGCAAATATAAATTATATCGCACTGGAGATTTAGCCCGTTGGTTGCCCGACGGACAATTGGATTTTCTGGGTAGAATAGATACACAGGTGAAAATTCGAGGCTATCGGGTTGAGTTAGGAGAAATTGAAACACTCCTCCAAGCGTCGCCAATGATTAAGGAAGCCGTCGTACTAGCAAAAGAAGATGCCCAAGCCAACAAACGTTTAATCGCTTATCTCGTGACGACGGTGGAGTACGAAAAAACAAAACTACAAAGTTTTCTAAAAGCGAAGCTGCCTGTTTATATGTTGCCCAGCATATTCGTTAAACTAGCAAAGCTTCCTTTGACGCCAAATGGAAAAAGAGATAGAGCTGCGTTACCTGATCCCATTGTGAGTGAGTTGTCTACCCAAGCATACGTTGCACCACGTACCGCATTGGAAAGTGATCTTGTTGAAACTTGGCAACAACTATTGCGATTAGAAAAAGTTGGAATCGATGACAATTTCTTTGAATTGGGTGGCGATTCTATTATCTCTATTCAACTCGTTAGTCGGATTAATAGAAAAGGCTTTCAACTTGTACCTATTGATTTATTTGAAAATCAAACCGTGGCCGATTTAGCAGATTTTATTATTAGCAATCAGTCAAATCAAATTATTGCAGAGCAAGGTTTATTGAGTGGTTCGCTTAATCTGTTACCAATTCAAAAATGGTTTTTAGAACAAGAGGCAACAAGTTATCATCATTTCAATCAAACTGTTTTGCTGACCATTGATAAAACAATTTCTAGTTTTCAATTGGGAGAAGTTTTTACGGGAGTCTTAGCACATCACGATATTTTACGGGCTTGCTTTACTAATTCAGAAGAGGGCTGGACACAAGTCTATGGTAATCAGGAAAATTCACTAGTTGTAGCAGACCTCTCCACTATAAATGACCAAGATACCCTAGCTTTATCCAAAGCGATTGAAGCAATCGGAAATCAACATCAGGCAAGTCTCCATCTATCGAAGGGGGAAGTAATTCGAATGGTCTTAATTAAAACACCTACTACAACCGCGAAAAATCGCTTGTTGATAGTCGCTCACCACTTAGTGGTAGACGGAGTATCGTGGCGAATTTTATTAGAAGATATAGACCGTTCTTTACAAACCTTAGTTGATACTAACACTTTGTCGTTCGGGGAGAAAACGAGCTCTTATCGACAATGGGGAACTGCCTTAGAAGCGTACAGTACGAATCCACGGATTGAAGCGCAATTGCCTTTTTGGGAAAAAGCTACTCGGAAGCAATCGACCTTACCCGTAGATCATGACTCACCGCACAAAATTACTAGAGGTAGTTTGAAGCACCATGCGAATCAATTAGGAGCTAGAGATACGACGGCTTTATTATCAAAAGCTCAGAAAGCTTACCAGTTAGAAATTAACGATTTACTATTGGCGGCACTAATCAAGACTTTATCCGATTGGTCTGCGAACGCTAGCGTAACGATTGGTTTGGAAGGACATGGACGGGAGCATTTGTTTGCAGGAATTAATACAAGTAACACGATTGGATGGTTTACAACTTTATTCCCAGTTGTATTCACTGCTCCCCAAAATAATACCTTGGCAGATTATATCAAAGCGGTCAAAGAAGAATTACGTGCAATTCCTGACAAAGGAATCGCTTATGGAATGTTGCGCTATCTGCACCCAGACTCCGCTATTCGAGCGCAACTTGAGACTTGCGACTGGGAAGTAATTTTTAACTACTTAGGTCAATTTGATAATCTACTAGATGGTGCTAATTACTTAGGAATTGCAGGAGAACCGGCTGGTAAACAGGCTGACGATAATCTTCCTTTTGATGCAAAATTTGAAATTAATGCTTCCGTTGTTGCGGGAAAATTATCCGTAAACTGGACGTATTCTACGGAGGTATACGAAGCAGAAACGGTTGCTGACCTTGCCGCTAAATATTTAGGGAACCTAAAAGTAATAATTGAACATTGTGAAACTCAAAAACTTCCACAACCTACACCAACTGATTTTGGTTTAGCACCAGAAGTGAGCTATCAAGCATTAGATCAGTTTTTAGCAAAACATAATGATGAATTTGCTCCAATTGCCGATATGGCACGATTGAGTCCACTGCAACAAGGAATGTTATTTCATCACTTGTACGATGCAAAAGATACTGCTTATCTCGAACAATTTATTTTTCATATTGACAATGGATTTTCTCTTCCTGCTTTTGAAGCTACTTGGGAATATCTCCTGGCGCAGTACAGTGTACTCAGAACTGCTGTTTTTGGAGAAGCGCTCAATATTCCTGTTCAGTGTGTCTACGAAAACTTAGCCTTGCCAATTGAAATTTTAGATTTCAGCACTTTTTCTACCGAACAAATAGAAACGAAATGGGAACGATTCGTAGCGGAAGAACGAGCAAAAGGAATTGACTTTGAGCGTCCACCACTCATGAGGATTCTCCTCGTGAAAACGGGAGTGGAGCAGTACCGAATGCTTTGGTTGTTTCATCATATTTTACTGGATGGCTGGTCTTTGCCCATTTTAATGGAGGCATTCTTAACGACTTACGAAGCGTTTTACCAAGGGGCGAGTTTGGAGCAAGTGAAACAACAATTTAATCGGAAGCCCGATAATTATTTAGCGTATATTCATTATTTGAATCAGCAAGATAAGTTTGCGGAAGAAACATTTTGGAAATCTTACCTTGGTGGTTTTTTACAACCCAGTTTATTACCATTCGTAGATACAACAGTAGATAGAAATAAAGGAGGTACACAGGAGGAAATGAAGCTCGTTTTTTCTTCGGAAGTAACTGCAAACATTCAAAAATATGCACAAAGAAATCACCTTACCGTAAATACTTTAGTACAAGGTGTCTGGGCATTTTTGTTATCAAAATATACGGGTAAAGAAGAGATTGTTTACGGTGTAACGGTATCTGGTCGACCAGAAAGTTTGTCGGGAGTAGAAGAGAAAATAGGCTTGTTTATTAATACGATTCCTTTACGAGTAAAGTGCACTGCGAATCAAAATATTGCAACAATTTTAACGGAGTTACAAAAAGAACACGCTACGGCGAGAATGTATCAATACACGGCATTGACGGACATCCAACGTTGGAATGCCCTCACGGGAGATTTATTCGATACTTTAATTGCTTTTGAAAATTATCCACTTGGCGAAGTTGTCGATAAGGAATGGGCTTTAAAGTTTACGCATTTTGAACTTCAGGAAAAGACTAATTATTTATTGTCGTTAACGGTTTCTTTGGCAGAAACCTTAAATGTCAATTTTGGATACAAGGTAGATTTACTTCGGACGGATTTGGTAGAAGAAATCAAGCATCACTTTGAATTAGTAATTTGTCAAATTATTGCGGCAGACGAGCTAAATTTAGCAAACATAAATTTGCTGTCGCCAACCAAAAAATCTTTAATCTTAGAGACCTTCAATCAGACACAAAATACTTATCCAAAAGATAAAACCATTCCTCACTTATTCCAAGCACAAGTTCAACTGCATCCCGATAAAGCAGCATTGATTTTCCAAGCTGAAAAAATGTCTTACCGAGCCTTGGATGAGCAATCTAATCAATTGGCGGCGTATTTAATAGCGCAAGGGGTTACGGCTCAAGAAAAAGTAGGTGTCCTCGCGCGGCGAGGATTTGAGATGATCGTAAGCGTGCTGGCTATTCTGAAATGTCGAGCAATTTATGTACCCTTGAATATTGATTATCCCGAAGCAAGATTAGTTTATATTTTAAAAGATGCGGGAGTTGGGCGCATTATCTGTGGAGAAGATGCACATTGGGAAGATTGTGGTTTACCACAAGAAAACTATCAACGTATTCTCCCTGCACAAAGTGCAACTTATCCAGTAACACCTATTGAATATACTACGGCCGCAACTTCAAAAGCCTTAAGTGCTTACGTAATGTATACCTCGGGAACGACGGGACAGCCGAAAGGAATCGTAGTCAATCACCAGAATATTGTTAAACTCAGCTTCGATGAAGGTCCCATTCAAGTCTACCCCGAAGATAAGGTTTTACAATGGTCTAATTTATCTTTTGATGGATCCAGTTACGAAATTTTTGCAGCCTTACTACGCGGCGCAACTCTTTGTCTAATTACAGAATCAGTAGCAAAAGACCCCGCAGATTTGGCGAAGTTGATGAAGCGAGAAGCAGTGAGTGTTTGCTTTTTGACGACGGCACTTTTCAATGCTTTCGTCGATTATGATTTGCAAAGTTTAACGTCGCTACGAATATTACTTTTTGGTGGAGAACGATCGGCCATTGCACCGATTCAAAAAGCATTAAATGTTTTGGGGACAGATCGCTTGATCAACGTTTATGGACCAACGGAAACGACCACTTTTGCGACCTATTATCCGATTCACAACTGCAAGCATCATTCCGTTCCTATCGGTCGGCCATTGATGAATACCCAAGTTTATATTTTGAAGGAAAACTTAGCGCCCGTAGGAATTGGCCTAATTGGAGAAATCTGCATTTCGGGAGATGGTGTCGCGCAAGGTTACCTCGGAAAAGAAGCGCTAACCGCTGAAAAATTTATTGAAAATCCATTTGAAAAAGGAAAGGAAAATAAATTGTATAAAACGGGAGACCTAGGCTATTGGCTGCCCGATGGAAATATCATCTTCGTAGGTCGCCGAGATGCACAGGTCAAAATTAGAGGATATCGAATTGAATTATCTGAAATTGAAACCAAACTTCAGGCGTTACCAATCGTGAATCAGGCCGTTGTAATTGTCAATCAGGATGTCTTAGGTAATAAACGCTTAGTTGCCTATCTCGTCACTCCGCACAATTTTAAACAGGAGGAAATAACAACTGCGCTAAAAGCTGAATTGCCTAGTTACATGATACCTGCGCACTTCGTTGCGCTCGAAAAATTACCCTTGACGGAAAATGGTAAGCTTGATAAAAAAGCATTGCCTATACCCAATTTTAGCGAGCTACAAAACGAGACTTACGTAGCTCCCCGAAACACCATCGAAGAAGACCTTGCCACCATTTGGCAGAAAACTTTAGGTATAGCAAAAATAGGCATCCACGATAATTTCTTCGAGTTGGGAGGCGATTCTATCGTTTCTATTCAAGTAGTTAGTCGTATCAAAAGAAGGAATTATGTCGCTAAAACAAGAGACTTGTTTGAGTATCCAACGATTGCGGGCTTAGCAGAACATCTCGCCTCAAAAACGGCAGAAGAACAAAACGAAGCGGAGCAAGGAGTATTAATTGGAAATGTTAAATTGCTACCCATCCAACATTGGTTTTTAGCAAAGGAATACGCTGCCAGGAATCATTTTAACCAAGACTATTTATTTGAAATTAATAAAGCGATTTTACCAGAGCAATTGGATACCGCATTTAAGGCTATTGTGAAACAACATGATGCATTGCGTTTTCAATACCAAAAAGGTACAATGGGATGGGAACAAAGTTATGGGACTTACGAACCCTATTTAGATATTCTAGATTGTAGCACTCACGCGCCAAATACCTTAAAGGAAATCATTGGAAAACATTGTCAGCAAGTCCAAGAAAGTTTGTCATTGGAAAGGGGAGAATTAATTCGTTGTGTACTGCTAAAGATGCCAGCAGAAGTGGAAAACCATCGTTTGTTTATAACGATTCATCACCTAGCAGTAGACGGCGTTTCGTGGCGGATTCTTTTGGATCAGTTAGAAGTAGCGATTACCACATTGCAATCGGGGAAGGAATTAGACTTAGGTCCTAAATCTAGTTCTTATCGACAATGGGCAAACCATTTGGCTGCCCAAAGTACCGAAGAACGAATGCGCTCGGAATTTTCTTATTGGGAATCAGTAGGAGAAGCTTACCAAGAGCTTCCGGTAGGAATAGGAGTAGCGGATACGCTCGTTCCAGAAATGAAAGTTTGCTCGG